>NZ_JBSHBJ010000001.1:0-62659 GCF_053611945.1 Kribbella sp. NPDC054772
AGATGAGAAGAGAGAGCTGTGACCTCAGGACCTACACATTCCCAGATGGCGAACCACATCTGGTCCGTCGCCGATCTGCTACGCGGCGACTACAAGCGCCATGAGTATGGGCAGGTCATCCTCCCGTTCACACTGCTGCGTCGTCTGGATGCCGTGATGGACCCGACCCGCGACGCGGTACGGCGGCGGAACAGCCAACTGGACATGCGGAACAAGCAGCGTCTTCTGGAGAACGCTGCGAAGCTGCCGTTCTACAACACTTCGGAGCAGAACTTCGAGTTGATCGTGCAGGATCCTGACGGTGCGCAGGTCCTGAAGAACATGCGCGACTACGTCAACGGCTTCTCCGAGAACGTCGGGCGGATCCTGGCCCGCTTCGATCTGGACAATCAGATCGTCCGGCTGTCGGATGCCAAGCTGCTGTACTCGGTTGTTGGCAGGTTCGCCGGTATGCGCGACTTGGACAAGCTCACGAACCACGACATGGGGTATGTCTATGAGCATCTGATCCGGAGATTCGCCGAAGATTCCAACGAGACAGCCGGTGAGCACTTCACCCCGCGCGAGGTGATCAAGCTGATGGTCAACCTCGTGATCGCGCCGGATGCCGATACCGTCGCCGGCGCCGGTCAGGTGATCAATATCCTCGATCCCGCGTGTGGCACCGGCGGAATGTTGACCGCGGCGGAGGACCACATCAAGTCCATCAACCCGGGGGCCGAGGTATATCTATTCGGGCAGGAGATCAACGGGGAGGCGTGGGCGACCTGTGAGGCCGACATGCTGATGCGGCATCAGCGAGGTCACATCGCGTTCGGCAACTCGTTCTCCGAGGATGGGTATTCGGACCGTAAGTTCGATTATATGATGTCAAACCCCCCGTTCGGGGTGGAGTGGAAGAAGGTCAAGGACTTCGTCGAGGACGAGGCCGAGCTCGGTCACGGCGGCCGGTTCGGTGCGGGCCTGCCGCGGATCAACGACGGGTCGCTCTTGTTCCTGCAGAACATGATCGCCAAGATGGAGCCGGTCGAGGGCAAGGGAGCCCGGCTGGCGATCGTGTTCAACGGCTCACCGCTGTTCACTGGCGCCGCTGGATCCGGCGAGTCGAACATCCGGCAGTGGATCCTCGAGAACGACCTCTTGGAAGGTATCGTCGCATTGCCGGACCAGCTGTTCTACAACACCGGTATCTCGACCTACTTCTGGGTCTTGTCCAATCGCAAGCACCAACGTCTGCAGGGCAAGGTGATCCTGCTCGATGGCCGGGATCAGTGGGAGAAGATGCCCAAGTCCCTGGGGGACAAGCGCAAGCGGATCAGCGACGCGCAGATCGACCACATCACGAAGCTGTACGTCGATGCTGTCCAGGTTGCTGCCGATGTCGATCACCCCGATCACGGCAGGCTGAAGATCTTCCGGACGCGCGACTTCGGCTACCGGCGGATCACCGTCGAGCGCCCGCTTAAGCAACGCTTCGAGATCACCGAGGACACTCTCGATGCGCTGCAGACGTCCAAGAAGCTGGCGAAGTGGGACGGCCTGCACGGGCTGGTTGATGCGCTGCGCGGCTCGGTGGGTTCTGTGTGGTGGAAAAAGAAGGAAGCCGGCAGCGCCCTGCGACCGGTGATCAGGGAGGCTGGAGGGGTATGGCCGGGCACTGCGGCCCTATTGAAGGCTTTCTGGGCCGTTGTAGCGGTTTCGGACCCCGATGGCGAAGTCCAGCGGGACAAGGACGGCAACGTGCTACCGGACCCCGACCTGCGTGACTACGAGAATGTGCCGCTGGATGAGGACGTCGACACCTACCTGGCCCGCGAAGTCACACCGCATGTCCCGGACGCCTGGATCGATCACGAAAAGACTAAGGTCGGGTACGAGATCCCATTCACCCGACACTTCTACGTCTACACCCCGCCACGCCCACTTGCCGAGATCGACTCCGAACTGCGCGAACTGGAGAAGCAGATCCAAAAGCTGCTGGCGGAGGTGGCAGGATGACGCCTCCGCCCGCCTGGAGGCAAACACGCCTCGATCGAGTCGCGTCCGTCAACGCCCGGATCGGCTGGAAGGCGCTGACGGCCAGCGAATATCAGCCTGACGGATACGTATTCCTCGCCACTCCGAATATCAAGTCGGAGTCGATCGACTTCCAGAGCGTCAACTATATTAGTGAAGACAGGTACGAGGAATCACCGGAGCTGAAGCTTCGGTCCGGTGATGTGTTACTCGCCAAGGACGGCAGCACGCTCGGAATTACCAACGTCATCCACAGTCTGCCGAGGCCGGCAACCGTCAACGGGTCGATCGCGGTACTACGCTCGTTCGATGTGGAGCCGCGGTTCCTGAGGTATTCCCTCGAGAGCAGCCCGATCCAAGGCTTGATCGAGGCATTGAAGGGTGGGATGGGTGTACCCCACCTCTTCCAATGGGACATCAAGAGATTGCCACTGTCTCTTCCGTCCCTCGCCGAGCAGCGCCGCATCGCGGACTTCTTAGACGCTGAGACGGCTCAGATCGGGCGTATGGCTTCAGTCCAAGAGAGTGCTCGAAAGGTTCTGAACGAGAGGCGAGAAGCCGCGATTTTCGATGCCGTCACAGGCCGTCCTGTCAGCGAACGGCGCCCATCGAGGCTGGCATGGGTCGACACTCTCCCGGCCCGATGGCAGGACGCCAAGCTGTCTCATGTTGCGCGAATGGGGACTGGCCACACTCCGAGTCGGAACAAGCCAGAATGGTGGGTCGACTGCACGATTCCGTGGGTGACGACGGGTGATGTCGCTCGAATGCGCTCCGATCGGATCGAGGTGCTTGCCGACTCTCGCGAGAAGATCAGCAAAGTTGGTATGCTGAACAGCTCCGCCGAGATACATCCACAGAACACTGTCGTGCTCTGCCGGACGGCGTCCGCCGGATACTCGGCAGTTATGGGGCAAGATATGGCGACCAGTCAGGATTTTGCGACGTGGACCTGTGGGCCGAGGTTGGATCCCTTCTTCCTGCTTTGGTGTCTACGTGCAATGCGCACCGATCTGCTGGATCGACTGGCGATGGGATCGACTCACAAGACAATTTATATGCCGGATCTTCAGGGGCTGCGGATCCCGTTGCCCAATACCGACGAGCAGGCGGCGATTGTTGGTGAGATCAGGAAGAGCAACGCCGCGATCGATGCCGCGAAGGATGCGATCGAGCGCCAGCTCGAGCTACTCTCCGAGCGTCGGCGAGCCTTGATCACCGCGGCGGTGACTGGCCAGTTCGACGTTGCCACGACGCGCGGAGTAGCGGTATGAGTTCTTCGGCTTACGCCGAGCTTCCATTCGAAGAGCGAGTGGAGGAAGAGCTGCTCGCGAACGGCTGGGAGAGGGCGCCTGGGACCTTTGATGATGAGCTGGGCATCGACAAGGCGGAGATGTATCGATTCATCGGGGCGACCCAGGGGGAGAACTGGGACCGGCTGATCGAACTGTACGGCGGCCAGGATGCTGCGCAGCGTCAGTTCGGGCAGCGGGTCGCTGCCGAGCTCGACTCGCGCGGAGTGCTCGACGTTCTGCGCCGTGGCGTTCGCGACAGGGGGGTCCAGATTGACCTGGCCTACTTTCGACCGGGGCACACCCTTGCGGCTGATGCGCTCGCCGGGTACCACAAGAACGTTCTGACGGTTGCTCGGCAGCTCCACTTCAGCACCCGCAGCCCGGAGATGTCGGTCGACATGGCGCTGTTCGTCAACGGGCTGCCGGTCGCGACCGTCGAGCTGAAGAACCCGATCACCGGGCAACGCGCCGATCACGCCATTGCGCAGTACCGGAAGCGAGACCCGAACGAGCTCTTCTTCGCCAAGCGGGCGCTCGTACACTTCGCAGTCGACCCCGACCGGGCCTTCGTTGCCACCCGCTTGACCGGCAACGACACCGAGTTCCTGCCGTTCAACACGGGCTCGAACGGCCCAGGTGTTTCAGGTGCATCAGGTAACCCGCCAGGGCAGGCCGACAGGTATGGTGTGGCCTACCTGTGGGAGGACATCTGGCAGCGCGACAACTGGCTTGAGATCCTGCAGCGCTTCGTCCACATCTCCACGCCGCAGAAGAACGGCGTGAAGGTGAACCCGCACACCACGCCGCGGATCTTCCCGCGCTATCACCAGTGGCATGCGGTGCAGCAGATGGTTGGGCATGCACGGTTCCACGGCGCTGGGCACAACTACTTGATCCAGCATTCGGCGGGCTCCGGCAAGTCGAACACGATCTCGTGGCTCGCACATCGGCTGTCGAGCCTCTTCGACGCCGCGAACAACGTCGTGTTCCACAAGACGATCGTGATCACTGACCGGGTGGTGCTCGATCGGCAGCTGCAGAAGACGATCTACCAGTTCGACCACACACCTGGCGTCGTGAAGAAAATCGACGTCGACTCGGCACAGTTAGCCGCCGCACTCGACGACAGCACGTCGAAGATCATCATCAGCACGCTGCAGATGTATCCATTCGTCCTGCAGAAGATCGGTGACCTGGAGCTCGCCGACCGGCGTTATGCGGTGATCATTGACGAGGCGCATTCGTCTCAAGGCGGCGATGCAGCGATTCGGCTCAAGCAGGCGCTCGGGTCCAACGCTGTCAGGCAGGAGGACGAGGACGATGTCGAATACATGACCCGCGTACGTGGCCGGCAGCCGAACCTCTCGTACTTCGCGTTCACCGCAACTCCGAAGTCGCCGACGCTCAAGCTGTTCGGCACGTTCGACGAGGAGCGGGTGAACCCGCACACCGGGGAACGGGGTATGTACGTACCGTTTCACGTCTATTCGATGCGGCAGGCGATCGAGGAGGGGTTCATCCTCGACGTCCTGGCGAACTACCTAACGTACGAGACCAAGTGGCGGTTGCGCAACGCTGCCATCGAACAGGTCGAGTCGGGGATTTCCAACCCGGAGGTGGACACGAAGAAGGCGAAGGCGAAGCTGGTCCGGTTCGCTGAGCAGCACCCGAAGTCGCTGGAGCAGAAGGCGAGGCTGATCGTCGACGACTTCCGCGACAACATCGCTGGCCGGTTGGGGGGACGGGCGAAGGCCATGATCGTCACCCCCAGCCGTCAGCACGCTGTCGATCTCTCTCAGGCGATCCGCACCTACGTCCGGCTGTGCGGGTTCACCGACTGCGGCACGCTAGTCGCATTCTCCGGGAAGCTCGCCGATGAGACGACCGGGCTGGAGTTCAGCGAGGCACAGCTGAACGGATTCGCCGAGAGCCGGCTGCCGGAGCGGTTTGCCTATACGAAAGCCGACGATCCACACGCCGACGCCCGCGGTCAGGACGAATACCGCCTGCTCGTCGTAGCGGAGAAGTACCAGACCGGCTTCGACCAGCCGCTGTTGTGTGGCATGTACGTCGACAAGCCTCTGACCGGTGTGGCGGCGGTTCAGACGCTCTCGCGTCTCAACCGGATCCATTCGCTGAAGACACAGGATGACGTCCGAATTCTCGACTTCGTCAACGATG
This sequence comes from Kribbella sp. NPDC054772, assembly GCF_053611945.1. Lineage (NCBI taxonomy): Bacteria > Bacillati > Actinomycetota > Actinomycetes > Propionibacteriales > Kribbellaceae > Kribbella > Kribbella sp. NPDC054772. Next base: position 5,493 of record NZ_JBSHBJ010000001.1, read on the forward strand.
CCGCGACGATTCAGGAGGCGTTCGCGGACTGGTTCGAGCGGACGATCACCGAGCCTACCGATCCGAACCTGCTTTACGACAAGCAGCGCGAGGTCATGGACTACGAACTACTCGTCGCCTCGGAGATGGAGGCATTCGTCAGGGTTCTCGCATCGGCCGGACCGGGCCGGATGCCGGACGCGGCGGAACGCAAGCTCCACGCCGAACTGCACAACTACCTGACGCCGGCCATCGAACGGTTCAAGGCCCTCGAAACCGATGACGAACGCGAAGGCTTCCGCGCGGCGCTTCTCGGCTATGTCCGGGCGTACAGCCTGATCGCACAGATCGTCGACTGGGGCGATCGGGACTTGGAACGCCTCTATCAGTACGGGCGGTTGCTGTTGATCCGGCTGCCGGGTCGGCCTTCGGCGGCAGTAGACATCGGCGACGCGGACCTCAGTCATTTCAGGTTGGAGTTCACTGGGCGGCACAATGTGTCGCTGTCGGGGGCGGGGGACCGTGATGTTCGCGGTCATGCTGCCGACGGCAGCAGGTACACCGAGCCGGAGGTGAAACCCCTGTCGGAGGTGATCGACGAGCTCAATGACCGGTTCGGACTCGACCTCGGTACCTCCGACGAGGTTCTGGTTTATCAGCAGGTCGTCAACCTGGTCGAGGACACAGGGATGCAGCAGATCGCGCTGATGAATGACGAAGCGCGATTCGGGCAGGTCGCCGATGACCGGATGGACGACATCGTGGCCGACAACGCCGAGCGCAACACCGACTTCGTGAAGCTGTACTTCGACAACGATGAGTTCCGCAAGGCGATCAAGGAGGCTGCCCGCCAACGCGCCTACAGGATCATCACCGAGCCCGCGCGTGATGAGGCGCTGGCCCGTTTGCGTACCGAGATGAAACGCGAGACCCGTGACTGAGCGGGAACTGTTGGCCGGACGATACCGGCTGGACGGCCTGCTCGGCCGGGGTGGCATGAGCGAAGTCTTCTACGGGTACGACGAGAGACTCGACCGGCGGGTAGCGATCAAGTTGCTGCGGCAGTCGGTCGTAGTTCCCAGCGTGCCGGATAGCCCGGAGGCGGTCGAGATCCGCGATTCCGCCGATCGCGATCGCAAGCGGTTCCTCCGTGAGATCCGCACCACCGCACAGTTGGAACACCCAGGTGTTCCGGCCGTCTACGACACCGGAGTCGAGACAGGGCCTGACGGCAACCCGCGGGTGTGGCTTGTTATGCAGTTGCTGCGTGGTACGACACTGGAGGCCGTTCTCGACGGCACCGACTTCCACGGCGCACTGCCCAGCGTGCCGTGGGTCGCGGCGGTCGTCGCGCAGATAGCCGCCGTGCTGGCCGACGTCCATCGGATCGACGTCGTGCACCGCGACATCAAACCGACCAATTTGATGCTGATCGACGGCGGCCTGGTGAAGGTGCTCGATTTCGGCATTGCGATCCTGCGTGGTTCTGGCGCGTTACCACGCTTGACACAGGTTGATCGAACGGTTGGCACCCCGGCGTACATGTCGCCTGAGCAAGGTCTCGGCCGCGTGGTCACGGCCGCGTCGGACATCTATTCGCTCGGATGCCTGCTGTGCGAGCTGCTGACAGGTGACGTCCCGTTCCATGGCACGGTCGACACGCCGCTGCGGACGCACCACTTGCAGACGCCGCCACCGTCGGCACTGCAGCGCCGGCACGATGTGCCCGACGAGGTCGCGGCGTTGATGACAGCGATGCTTGCGAAGGACGCCTCAGCACGTCCGACAGCGGAGCAGGTGTACGAGACGCTGCTCGAAACCGCACGCCATGGGAGCGGCGACGGTGAGGATGACACACGGGATCCAACTCGCCCGTTTCGTCGACCACTGCTTGCACCGTCCCGGCCGCGTGCTCGAGTGTCTTCCCGAGGCCCGCTGACCGAAGATGATCTCAGGCAGCTGCAGGGCAACGTGGAAGTGCTCCTCGGCAACAATCGGCCGCAGGAAGCGATCCGGCTACTGGAGGGCGGGGTTGAGCGATCGGCAGACGATCCGGCCTTGGCGCTGAGCCTGCGGCATTCGCTGGGCGCGGCGCTGTACTACGCGGGGGAGTACACACGATCGGCCGGCATCCTCGAAGCGGTCGGACGTGACTACAGGAAGTACCTGGCACCCGGGGATCCTGTGGCGCTCGACTGCGCGTACCACGCCGGGCACGCCTATGCCGAGGTCGGGAAGCCCGGCTTGGCCGTTCGCCAGCTGCGGTACTACGTCGAGAACATCGCGCAGGACAGCGCGAACGCCGACGCAGTACTCCAATCGCGATTCGTCATCGCACAGATGCTCGCGGCTGACGATCATCTGGACGAGGCGTTGAGCGAGCTGCTCAGTGTGCGACCGCTCCTGGTGGCCGCGTTCGGCCCCGACTCGACCCATATCCGCAACCTAGACAAGCAGATCGGCCGGCTGAGCCGGCAAGGGGGATAACCAGTGGAAACAAGTTCCCAGGGCAGACGCGACGATGTTCCGCGGCAGGTCCGTCAGGTTGAGCAGGCATTGCGGAGCGTCTACCTGGACACTGGGCTCATCGATGCGAGTGACCTCGAAGGAAAGCCTGCCGAGGAGCGGGAACCGCGGTTGTTGTCGAGGGCATTGACTGCCCAAGCTGTCCGCATCGTGACCGATTTCAGCCCGACGGACGCTGCCTTCACGGTCATCGACGGTCTTGCTGACCAAGGAATCGACGCGATCGCGGTCGTCACCGGTCCGGATCCGCATGTCTACCTTGTCCAGGGCAAGTGGAGCAAGTCCGGCAGGGCCAGCGCTGAGCGTTCGGCTGTGATGGAGCTCGCAACAGGGCTGCGGCTGATCGACGACGAGGACTTCGCACCTTTCAACCCGCGAGGAAGGCAGCTCGCCGAGATCGCCAAGAATGTCATGGCGGCCGGTCCGGTGCCGGTGACGCAGGTGTACGCACTGATGCGCGCGGACGACGTACCCGAGGGTTTCACACATGCTGTGAACACCTGCGAGAAGGAGTTCAACCAGCATGGCGAGATGCTTCGCCATCGCATCATCCTGAGCGCCGAGATGTGGGAATCGGTCCGTTCGGATCTTGCGCCACCGCCGATCGAGCTCGACGTCGAGCTGTCTCCGTGGTTTGCGATCAGCTCTCCGTACGAATCGTACCAAGGTGTCGTCGAGGCGGCGCAGGTCGCCGATTGGGGCGACCACGGCTCGCACCTGTTCAATCTGAACATCCGCAATCCGCTGGGCCGGACGGCGATCAACAACGAGCTCATCGAGACCCTTACCCGTGAGCCGGCGAACTTCTGGTACTTCAACAACGGCGTCACGATTCTCTGCGAATCGGTGGAAAAGACAAGCCAGTCCATGCGGTTTCCCCAGGCGCGACCGCTGGGGCTGACCCTGCGGAACGCCAGCGTCGTCAATGGTGCGCAGACCGTCCGGTCCGTAGCCGAAGCGGTTGCCGCCGACCCCGACGCCGGATCCGCGCAGATTGGCGTGCGCATCATCGTGACCGGCAAGGCATCTGGCTTCGCGAGACAGACGACCCAAGCAACCAACCGCCAGAACCGCGTGGAGGCTCGCGACTTCATCGCTTTGGACTCAATCCAGGCGGTCATCACCGAGGAGATGCGTGCTGAGCTCGGGCTCGACTACAGCGTTCGACGTGGTGAGCTGGAGCCACACCCGGACACCGGCTGCTCCGTCGTCGAGGCAGCGTCTGCGCTGGCCTGCGTTCACCGGGACAGCCAGTATGCCGCGCGGATCGCGACCACTCTCGACGTGATGTGGGAGCGAGGATCGCAGGGCATCTACGACGTCCTCTTCAGGCCCCGGCCGAGTGTGTACTTGCTTTGGCACGCCGTCCAAGTACTCCGGGCCGTCCGGCTGTGTCTGCACGATGTGCGTCGGCAGTATGAGGGGCGCGGGGCAGCACTGCTTGAGCACGGCGGATATCTGCTCACGCACCTGGTGTTCCGCCGCCTTGACACCGAAGCCATCGGCGAGCCGGATCCGAACGGAGAGTGGGTGATCAAGGCGGTCGAACAAGTTCCGGAGCTCGTCGCCGAGCTGGTGCCCGCGGTGGCCGCCGCGATCGATGATCTGTATACCGAGCGCTCCCAGATCAGGGTCGTGTGCTCGGACGTCGCTCGCTGCCGCGAGGTCTCCGAACGCGTGCTCGGCGGGGCCTCCGGGGCGGCGGACGCTCCGATTCCGGACAAGTATCGTCGCGTTCCAGGACGGCGTAAGCCGCGGCGCCCGAACGCCGTCACGGTTCTCATCGACCGAGCCGTTCTGGCCGAGGGCGAGGTGCTGACACTGACCTCCGCCTACCCGGTGGAGACTGAGGCACTGAGCGAGTGGCTCGCGGCGGATCCGCAGCGTGCTCGCGCAACATGGGTCCCTCATCGCACGAAACCGATTCTCTGGGCTGCCGACGGCAAGCAGTACTCGCCGTCGGGCCTGATCGCGCATATGTGGGAGCTGGCCAACTGGAAGGAGCGTCCCGTCGCCAACCAGGGAACCGCGCGGTGGATGACAAGGTCGGGCGAGTCCCTTGCCGATATGGCGTGGCGGGTTCTACGAGAGCTTGAGGCCTCGGACGAAGACACGGAGGAGGCGCCCTGACCAAGCGACGAAGGCAGCGGGCGCACGGCGGATCGCGGTCCTCCGGCGAGTTGAGCCGTGGAAGCACGCTAGGCTGAGCGCCCGTGAAGGTTTTGGTGATCGGGTCGGGTGGCCGCGAGCATGCTCTGGTCTGGGCGCTGGCCCAGGACGCGGAGGTCGAACAAGTGGTGGCGGCCCCGGGGAACCCGGGCATCGCCGTGTTGCGTCCGGCGTACGACGGGCAAACGATCGTTTGCCGGCCCGTGGACATGGCCGACCACGATGCCGTCGTCGCGCTGGCGCGTGAGCTGGAGGTCGACCTGGTCGTCGTCGGGCCCGAGGCGCCGCTGGTGGCCGGCCTGGCCGACCCGTTGCGGGACGCCGGGATCGCGGTGTTCGGACCGTCTCGCGAAGCCGCGCAGATCGAGGGATCGAAGGCGTTCGCGAAGGACGTGATGGCCACGGCGAGTGTGCCGACCGGCCGCGCGTACGTGTGTACGACGCCCGAGGAGGCCGCGACCGCGATCGACGCGTTCGGCCCGCCGTACGTCGTGAAGGACGACGGGCTCGCCGCGGGTAAGGGCGTCGTGGTCACGTCGGACCGCGAGGCCGCGCTGGCGCACGCGGGCGACTGCGAGCAGGTGCTGATCGAGGAGTTCCTCGACGGCCCCGAGGTCTCGCTGTTCGCGATCACCGACGGCACCACTGTCCTGCCGATGCAGCCGGCGCAGGACTTCAAGCGGCTCGGCGACAACGACGAGGGCCCGAACACCGGCGGCATGGGCGCGTACACGCCGTTGCCATGGGCACCGGACGACCTGGTCGCGGAGATCACCGAGAAGGTCCTGCAGCCGACGATCGACGAGCTCCGCCACCGCGGTACGCCGTTCAGCGGCCTGCTGTACGCCGGCCTCGCGCTGACCTCGCGCGGTGTCCGGGTGATCGAGTTCAACTGCCGCTTCGGGGACCCGGAGACGCAGGCGCTGCTGCCGATGCTGAAGACCCCGCTCGGTGGCCTGCTGTACGCCGCCGCGACGGGCAAGCTCGGCGACCACGGGGACCTGAGCTGGCGGAACGCCTCCTCGGTCGCGGTCGTGGTGGCGGCGAAGAAGTACCCGTCGAGCCCCCGCAAGGGCGACCAGATCGCCGGCATCGACCAGGCCGAGAACGACGACGTCCGGGTCTTCCACGCGGGTACGGCGCTCGACGGGGAGGAGCTCGTCACCGCGGGCGGACGTGTCCTCGCGGTCAGCGCCGTCGGCAAGGATCTCGCCGAGGCGCGGCAGCGTGCATACGCCGCCGTCGGTCAGATCCGGATCAAGGGCTCGCAGCACCGCACCGACATCGCGCTCAAGGCCGAGCGCGGCGAGATCACGGTCTGAGTCGGCCCAGTCTGAGCCAGCCCGTCTGAGTCAGCCCGCGGTCCAGGTGCCGGGCGACGGGCCGATCGTCCCGTCGATGGTGTTGTCGCGGACCGGGAGCATCGGGTCGATCTTCGGCATCCCCGGCAGCGGGTGCGCCAGCATGTCCCGCAGTTCCTGGTCCTCGATCGCCGGTACGCCGAGCACGGCAACCCGCCGTACCCCGGTGCCAGGGTGCTCACGCAGCTCGCGGTAGGTCTTGCTGAACCACCGCAGCCCCCGGAGCTGCCCCTTCGCGCGGACGTCCTTCTCCAGCGCCGTCACGGCCGGAGACGCTGCCACCGCCGCGAGGAATTCGCTCACTCCGATGCCGCTGTCCGGGACGAGATCGAGCGCGGCCGCCTCGACGGGGTACGCCGATTCGACCCGCGCGACCCTGATCCGCTGCCGCTTGTACGCGACCTCGAGCTGCTCGCCGGCCGCGAGCGTGACGAGGACGACCACCGCGGCGCGTTCGCTACCGCCCACCAACCACGCGATCTCGTACGTCGTGAGCTTGTCCATGTACTCAGAGTGACGTTGGATAGGGTCACGCATTCGATGGAACCGGATCGAGAGGTCGGGGGTGTAGGCAGGTATGGAGACGGAGGGGCTGCGGGAGTTCTACCGCGCTCATCAGCCACGGCTGGTGGGCGTGATCTCGCTGCTGACCGGGTCGCGCGCCGAGGCCGAGGACATCGTCCAGGAGGCGTTCGTGCGGTTGGTGCCCCGCTGGGAGAAGGTGTCGCGGTACGACTCACCCGAGGCCTGGGTGCGGCTGGTCGCGATGCGGCTCGCTGCGAACAAGCACCGGGACGGCAACCGGTTCAGCCAGTTGTTCCACCGGCTGCCGACCGAGCACGTCCCGGACCATGCCGACGGGTATTCGGGTGACCTCGAGCGGGCTCTCGCCGGCCTGCCGATGCCGACCCGGCAGGTCGTCGTCCTCCATTACGTCTGTGACCTGAGCGTGGCTCAGGTGGCCGACACCCTCGGGATCGCGGAAGGCACGGTCAAGTCGCGCCTGTCCCGCGCCCGGGACGCCCTGTCCGATTCATTGCTGTTGAGGAGTGACGACCATGCCTGATCTGCAGGAGGACCTGCAGGCGGTGGCCGACCGCCGCGCCGCCGAGTCCACCGGTGACTTCGACTCCGTCCTGACCACGGCGCGTTCCCGCAAGCGCCGCAAGACCGCCGGTCTGTCCGTGCTCGGCGCGGCCCTGGTGGTCGGCGCCGTCGCGATCGTCCCCACGCTCCGGCCGGCGCACGACACCGCGCCGGTGGCCGGCAGCCCCGTACCGACGAACGCGGTCGCGCCGCCCGAGGTCGAGGTGCAGCCGACCGCGCAGGTGCTGCCGAAGGCCAAGCCGCTGGCGCTGACGTCCACGGTGACGAAGGCCGGCGCCCAGTTCGTGGCCTCGTTCCCGGACAAGGCGGTCCGCTCGGCGACGTTCTCGATGTCGCTCGCGTCCTCGCCGAACGCGCCGCTGTACACGCTGGTCGCGAAGATCCCGGGCGACCCGACCACGCCGTACGCGATCCGGCTGACCGGTGAGATGGGCGTCGCGCTCCCGCAGTACACGGGCGCCGGTCCGTACACGCTGGCCGTGCCGAAGGGTATTCCGGCCGGGTCGTACGAGGTGTGCACGCTGTCCGGTGCCCGCCTGTGCGGTCTGGTGACCGTCAAGTAGTCCTCCGCTGTGCCCGTCTGGGAGAATGGGGTTCGTGACCAAACCCCGGATCCCGAACGTTCTCGCCGCGCGCTACGCCAGTGTCTCGATGGCGGAGCTCTGGTCACCGGAGCACAAGATCGTGCTCGAGCGGAAGCTCTGGGTCGCGGTCCTGAGGGCCCAGCAGCAGCTCGGGGTCGCGGTTCCGGACGGGGTCGTCGAGGACTACGAGCGGGTGATCGACCAGGTCGACCTGGGCTCGATCGCCGCCCGCGAGCGGGTCACGCGGCATGACGTGAAGGCGCGGATCGAGGAGTTCAGCGAGCTCGCGGGCCACGAGCACATCCACAAGGGGATGACGTCTCGGGACCTGACCGAGAACGTCGAGCAGCTGCAGATCCGCGCCGGGCTCGAGCTGGTCCGGGACCGTGCGGTGGCAACCGCCGTACGGCTCGGGCAGCTCGCCGCCGATCACGCGGCGCTGGTGCTGACCGGGCGTTCGCACAACGTGGCCGCGCAGGCGACCACGCTGGGCAAGCGGTTCGCGTCGGCGGCCGACGAGCTGCTGGTCGCGGTCGCCCGGCTCGAGGAGCTCATCGAGCGCTACCCGCTGCGCGGCATCAAGGGCCCGGTGGGTACGTCGCAGGACATGCTCGACCTGTTCGGTGGCGACGCGGAGAAGCTCGCCACGCTGGAGACGACGATCGCCCAGCACCTCGGCTTCAACAACGCGCTGACCAGCGTCGGCCAGGTCTATCCGCGGTCCCTCGACTACGAGGTCGTGTCCGCGCTGGTGCAGCTGGCCGCCGGGCCGTCGAGCCTGGCGACGACGATCCGGTTGATGGCCGGGCACGAGCTGGTCACCGAAGGGTTCAAGGAGGGCCAGGTCGGGTCCTCGGCGATGCCGCACAAGATGAACACCCGCTCCTGCGAGCGCGTCAACGGTCTCGCGGTGATTCTGCGCGGGTACGCGTCGATGGCGGGCGAGCTGGCCGGCAACCAGTGGAACGAGGGCGACGTCTTCTGCTCCGTCGTACGGCGGGTCGCGCTGCCGGACGCGTTCTTCGCGCTGGACGGACTGTTCGAGACCTTCCTGACCGTGCTGGACGAGTTCGGGGTGTACCCGGCGGTGGTTGCGCGGGAGCTCGAGCGGTACCTGCCGTTCCTGACCACCACCAAGGTGCTGATGGCCGCGGTGAAGAACGGTGTCGGCCGCGAGACCGCGCACGAGGTGATCAAGGAGCACGCGGTCGCCACCGCACTCGACCTGCGCAAGGGACTCGCCGCGAACGACCTGTTCCATCGCCTCGGCACCGACGGCCGCCTCGGCCTCACCGAGGAGCAGATCGTCGGCATCGTCGGCGAACCACTGTCCTTCACCGGCGCGGCCGTCGCCCAGGTCGGCACCGTCGTCGCCCAGATCGACGAACTCGCCAAGCGCCACCCGGAAGCAGCCGCCTACAGCCCGGGCGACATTCTCTGATCGTTCGTCAGCGGCCGTGCCCGGCCTGCCGCTGGTCCCCGGCGCGAGTCCCTGTGTGCTGGACGGCGCCCTGATCGCCGAGCGGTGACCTGGTGCCCGCCGGCGGTTGGGCGTCGAGGAAACGAGCCGGCTGCTGGACCTGCTGCACGCTCCGGACCGTCTCGGCGACCATGGCCGCGGTGTGCTGCCACGCGGCCCTGAGCTCGGCGGGGTCCGTGGACGGCGGCTCGGTCATCGGCCTCCATTCGGAGTCCCCGGGGCCGTAGCGATCGTGCCCGCCGGTGCTCGGGTTGGGCACGATCGTCTGACTCGACCGGTATCCGATGTAGTTCCCGAGGTCGACCGCCGGGTGTCCCTGGTTGGCCAGCTGGATCAGACCGTTCCGGTCGTCGTCGTCCATCCACTGCCAATCGGCCGTCAACTGGGCGACGACCGCGGCCTGGCGGTCGATCGGGTCCGGTAGCCGCTCGGGCGAGGCGAAGCGGAGCCGGGACTGGGCGGCCTGGGCGCGCTCGAACGCCTCCGGGTACGACCGCCGCATCAGGTCCTCGAAGACTTCCTTGCTCGGAGCCACCAGCCACCTCCAGATCGTTCCCGGCAGTTTCGCAAAAGGTGAGGTCATGCCCCGTCTGTCGGCGGTTCCGGCCGAGGTGACATCCTCTAACCCGTGTTCGTACCGCTCACGTGGTTTCTGGTCGCGCTGTCGCTGGCTGCGATGGTGTACGCCGTTGTGCTGGCGGCGCGGAACAAGCGGATCGACTGGACCGTGCTCGGGGCGCTGGGCGTCATCGAGCTCGGGTTGATCGCGCAGCTCGTCGTCGGGATCGTGCAACTGGCCGGGACCGACCGGGACGTGTCGGGGCCGTTCTTCGTCGGCTACCTGATTGGCTCGCTGATCATCCTGCCGATCGGGGCGTTCTGGGCGCTGGCGGAGAGCAGCCGGTGGGGTGCGGGCGCACTGGCGGTCGCGTGCCTGGTGATCCCGATCCTCGAGCTGCGGCTGCACGACCTGTGGGCGGTCTGAGATGACCGACCCGTCGGCCACGAAGCACGGCCCCGGGCGAATCCTGATCGCGGTGTACGGCGTGTTCGCGCTGGCCGCGACCGCGCGCGCCGGCGTACAGATCGCGACCAAGTTCCACGATGCGCCGATCGCGTACCTGCTGTCGGCGGTTGCCGCGGTCATCTATATCGCCGCGACGGTCGCGCTGGCGAAGGCGACCGCGGTGTCCCGGAAGGTGGCCACGATCGCGATCGCGATCGAGCTGACCGGCGTGCTCGCGATCGGCGCGTTCAGCTACGCCGTACCGGACGACTTCCCCGACGCGACCGTCTGGTCGCACTTCGGCCAGGGCTACGGCTTCGTACCGGTCGTGCTCCCCGTGCTCGGGTTGCTCTGGCTCCGTCGCACCCGGTAACTGCCAGGAAACTGCCAGCCACGCGCAGGGACTGGCTCAGGTTCACCGGACAGCATCGGTGGCATGGAGATTCCAGGTCAGCCTCGGGTCGAGATCGTCGTACCCGTCAAGAACGAGGAGAACGACCTCGGCCCGAACATCCGGCGGCTCCGTGAGTTCCTCGACACCGCCTTCCCGTTCTCGGCCGAGGTCTGCATCGCGGACAACGGAAGTACGGACGCGACCTATGAGATCGGCATGCTGCTCGCGAGCGAGCTGCCCGGGGTCCGGATCGTCCGGCTCGAGCAGTCCGGGCGCGGCCGCGCGCTGAAGCAGGTCTGGTCCGCCAGCACCGCCGAGGTGCAGGCCTATATGGACGTCGACCTGTCCACCAACCTGAACGCTCTGCTCCCACTCGTGGCGCCGCTGCTGGCAGGGCACAGTGACGTTGCCATCGGCACTCGGTTGGCGAAGGGCTCCCGGGTGGTTCGGCGGCCGAAGCGGGAGTTCATCTCGCGCTCGTACAACCTGTTGCTGCGGGCAACGCTGAGCGCGCACTTCTCGGACGCGCAGTGCGGGTTCAAGGCGATCCGCGCGGACGTGGCGCGGGAGCTGCTGACGCTGGTGCAGGACACCAGTTGGTTCTTCGACACCGAGCTGCTGGTGCTGGCCGAGAAGGCCGGGCTGCGGATCCACGAAGTACCGGTGGACTGGGTCGACGACCTGGACTCGCGGGTCGCGATCGCGAAGACGGTCGGCGAGGATCTGCGGGGGATCGCTCGACTGACACGCGATCTCGGTCGCGGTCGGGTCGACCTGGAGCCGATCCGGCAGAAGTACGGCCGGCCGCGGATTCTCGATCCGCGGACCGCGATGGCCGCGCGGGTGCTCCGGTTCTGCGCGATCGGTGTGCTGAGCACAGCGGCGTACGCGCTGCTCTATCTCGTGCTGCGCCAGGGCATGCCGGCGCAGGTGGCGAACCTGCTGGCGCTGCTGATCACCGCGGTCGGCAACACCACGCTGAACCGGCGGATCACGTTCGGAGTGACCGGCGTCGAGGGCCGTTGGCGGCATCAGCTGCGCGGGCTGGTCGCGTTCGGCATCGGCTGGAGCCTGACCGCGGCGTCGCTCTGGCTGTTGCACACCGCGGTCTCCGCACCGCACCAGGCGGTGGAGATCACCGTCCTGACCCTCGCGAACCTGGCCGCCACGGTGGTCCGCTTCAGCCTCTTCCAAACCTGGGTCTTCGACGACGACGCACCCACCCTGCCTGCCTTCGAGCCGCCCGCGGTTCTCGACCAGACCCGGAGTAATTGATGACGACGCTGTCTGATTCTGTCGAGGCCACCCGGCCGCGCTCGATCACCACGCAGTACACGCTGGGCAGGGACAAGATCCTGTACGGCGGCCTGCTCGCGCTGACCGCGATCGCGTACCTGTGGGGCCTGTCGAAGAACGGCTACGCCAACGAGTACTACGCCGCGGCGGTGCAGGCCGGGTCGTCGAGCTGGAAGGCCTGGTTCTTCGGCTCGTTCGACTCGTCGAGCTTCATCACCGTGGACAAGACCCCCGGCTCGCTGTGGGTGATGGGCCTGTCCGGGCGGATCTTCGGGTTCAACAGCTGGAGCATGCTGGTGCCCGAGGCGTTGATGGGTGTCGCGAGCGTCGGCTTCGTGTACGCGTCGGTCCGGCGCTGGTTCTCCGCGAACGCCGGTCTGCTGGCCGGCGCGGTGCTCGCGCTGACGCCGGTCGCCGTACTGATATTCCGGTTCAACAACCCGGACGCGCTGCTGATGCTGCTGCTCTGCGTCGGTGCGTGGGCTGTGACGCGGGCGATCGACTCGGTCAAGCACTCGGCGCGCTGGATGATCCTGGCCGGTGCGATGGTCGGGTTCGGGTTCCTGACGAAGATGCTGCAGGCGTTCCTGGTGCTGCCGGCGTTCGGGATCGCGTACCTGGTGGCTGGTAAGCCGGCCCTCGGCAAGCGGATCGTGGACCTGGTGCTGGCGACCGTCTCGCTGATCGTGAGCGCCGGCTGGTGGGTCGCGATCGTGGAGCTGCTGCCGGCGTCGGCGCGGCCGTACATCGGTGGGTCGTCGACGAACAGCATCCTCGAGCTGACGCTCGGATACAACGGTCTCGGGCGGTTGAGCGGTAACGAGACCGGGTCCGTCGGCGGCGGGGTCGGCAACCCCGGATGGGGTGGCGCGACCGGTCTGCGGCGGCTGTTCGGTGGTGAGTTCGGGTCGCAGATCTCGTGGCTGATGCCGGCCGCACTGCTCTCGACCGTCGTTCTGGTCGTCGCTGCAGGCAAGGCGCCGCGGACGAACAAGACCCGGGCGTTCGCGCTGCTGTGGGGTGGCTGGCTGGTCGTCACCGGACTGGTCTTCAGCTACATGCAGGGCATCATCCACCCGTACTACATGATCGCTCTGGCGCCGGCGTTCGGTGCGGTGATCGGTGGGGCGATGTCGATCCTGTGGCGGCGCCGCGCGGAGTGGTTGCCGCGCGCAACTCTCGCGGGTGGCGCGCTGCTCACGGCCGGGTGGAGTTTCGCCCTGCTGAACCAGACGCCGACCTGGCAGCCGTGGCTGCGCTGGGTGGTGCTGATCACCGGCATCCTGGCGGCCGGCCTGGTCATGCTGCTTCCGGAGCTGAAGCTGCATCGCACGGCCGCCCGTCGTGGGGGTCTGATCGCCGCCACGGTCCTCGCGTTCAGCGCGCTGGCCGGACCAGCGGCGTACTCGATCGACACGATCAGCACGGCGCACGCCGGCGCGATTCCGACGGCCGGACCGGGCGGTATGGGCGGCTTCGGCGGTATGGGCGGTGGCCGTGGCGGCCGGATGGGCATGCCGCCGGGCCAGACCGGCACTGGTACGACGCAGCCGGGCACGGGCACGACGCAGCCGGGAACTGGTACTGGTACGACGCAAGGTGGTGCTCGTGGTGGCGGGATGGCCGGCGGTGGGTTCCTCGGTGGTGGTGGGACCAGCAGCGTCTCCAGCGAGCTGGTGACACTGCTGCAGCAGGGGGCGAAGGGATACACCTGGGCCGCCGCGGCAGTGACCGCGAACGGGGCCGCGCCGCTGCAGATCGCGTCCGGCGAGCCGATCATGGCGATCGGCGGGTTCAACGGCACCGACCCGGCGCCGTCGCTGGCCGAGTTCAAGGAGCTGGTTGCGCAGGGCAAGATCCACTACTTCGTCGGTGGCGGCGGGATGGGTGGCGGGTTCGGCGGCCGGGACAGCGGGACCTCGAGCGAGATCTCCACCTGGGTCAGCGAGAACTTCACCGCGCAGACCGTTGGCAGCACCACCATTTACGACCTCTCCACCGGAAAGGGAGCATGACTATGAAGCAGTCCTCAGAAGCGCAGTTCCAAGCCGCGCGAGCCGCGCAGGCTCCCGGCAATCAGCCGCCCGCCGAGCAGCAGCCGCCCGCCGAGCACCAGCCGGGGCAGGCGGCGGGTGCGGCTGGGGTGGCGCCGTCCGCTCCGGTGCAGCAGCAACCCGCGGCCGCGGGAGGCGCGAAGACCGTGGGCCGGCCAAGCAACCTGGTGCTGGCGGGTGCGGGTTCCATCCTTGCTGTACTGGCGTTCCTCGGCGGTATGGCGGTCGGCCATTCGTGGGATGGGACGAGTAACCAGCAGGGCCAGTTCGGCGGCCCGGGCGGCGGGTTCCGCGGCGGATTCCCCCAAGGCAACGGCCAGGGCACGGGGCAGGTCACAGGTCAGGGCACGGGGCAAGGAAACGGTCAGGGGACTGGCACACTCCCGGGCCAAGGTCAAGGCCAGGGCACCCAGCAAGGGCAGGGAACCCAGCAGGGGCAGGGAACTCAACAAGGCCAGCAAGGGCAGACGCAGACCAGCTGAGTCGCGCCCGAAGCAAGCAGCCCGGCGGGTCCTGAGCGGACACTCGGCCCGCCGGGCGTTGTTCTCTTGACGATCGTCAAGGACGAGACGACACGCGGAATGGTTCACCCGCGCATGCTGCGGGGTAAAGATCGGGTCGTGGAATGGTCGAACGTCACCTGGTTCCTGACCGCCCTCGGTGCGGTCGTCGTGCTGATCACGCGTGTCCGCCTCGGTGGCACAGTGGTGGACGGCACGGGTCACGGCGCGGGCCGGCACGGGTACTCCGCGACCCTGCTGAAGCTGCACACGGTCGTCGGCGTGATCACGCTGATCGGCTGGGTCGTTGCCCTGGTCACCGGTCGGCGGGAGATCGCGCTGGTGATGCTGGCCGGGTGGTGGTTGCTGACCGTCGTCGGATTGTTGCTGCTGACCAGATGGTTGCCGAGCGGCGGCAGACATTCGGAGGACACTCAGAGTGACGCCTGGGGTTCAGGGGCCGGGCTCTCGGTCCTCGGTCACGTCGGCATGCTGGTCGGCGTCTGTTACTTCACGTTCGTGGCGGTCACCGAGCGTCTTTGAGTCCCGCCACGAGCGCCGTCACGCAGCGTCGTACGGCGGTCTCGAACGCTTCTGGTGAGAGCGTTGCCCCCGTGCCGGCGACCCGGTCGTACATCAGCCCGTCCAGCATCGCGGCCACCGGCCAGGCCGCGGCGTCCGGATCGGGGACGCCGAGCCCGGTCAGCGTCTGCGCGAGAATCGACCGCAGCTGTCGCCCACCCTCGTCGATCGCGGTTCGCAGTTGCGGCTGCCGGCTCGCTTCCAGGGACAGCTCGTACCGCGCGACCAGGTCGTCGCGCCGGTGTTCCGCGAGCCCGACGGTCATCGTCACGATCAGCTCGAGCGGATCCGTTCCGCCAGCCGGCATGCCGCCGATGTCGCGCGTGAGCATTCGGCTGACGCAGGCGGTGAGCAGCGCGTCCCGCGTCCGCAGGTAGTACGACGTGGAGCCCGGTGGCAGGCCGGCCTCGGCGTCGACCGCACGGTGCGTCAGGCCGCGGAGACCGCGGGTGGCGACGAGGTGGATCGCGGCGTCCGCGATGGCGTCCCGGCGATCCGCGCCGCGCGGAACCTGCTTCGTCACGCTGGACAGTCTCGCACTTCCGCACCGAACTCTACAGATGTAGAGTCAAGAATATGGGTACCGGGAGCAAGACGGCGATCGTGGCCGGAGCGGGAATCGGAGGGGTCACTGCTGCTGTCGCGCTGCAGCGGTGCGGCTGGCGCGTCACGGTTCTGGAACGCGCACCGGAACTGGGTGAAGTGGGCGCCGGCATCTCGGTCTGGGCGCCGGCGGTCGCCGTCCTCGAGGAACTCGGGGTCAAGGGCGTCGAGCAGTCGTCGATCCCGTCAAAACCGGCCGGGATGCGCAAGCCGGACGGCCGCTGGGTCGTCGGTGCCACCGACCTCGGTGTGGAGATGCCGGTGATGATCCACCGCGCGCAGCTGCACGACCTGATCACCGCCGAGTTCGGCCCCGCGGTGACGGTCCGGACCGGGTACGACGTGAGCTCGGTCGACCAGGACGCGGACGGCGTCACGGTCAACGACGAACTCCGGGCCGATCTCCTCGTCGCGGCCGACGGGATCCGCAGCGTGATCCGGGGAACGCTGTACCCGCAGTACGCCGGACCGCGGTACTCCGGGTTCACGGCGTACCGGGGGGTCGCGGATGTGGATCTCGACGACGGCGGCGGCGAGACCTGGGGCCCAGGGCAACTGTTCGGGTTCGCGCGGCTGATCGACGGGCGGTACTACTGGTACGGGACTGCTAACCAGACGGCCGGTGCGACCAGCGAACCGACGGTGTTCAGAGACTGGCACGACCCGATCCCACGGCTGATCTCCGGCAGCGAGAAGATCCTGCAGAACGACATCTACGACCTCACGCTGCCCTTGGTTCCGTTCGTGCAGGGCCGGGTCGTACTGCTCGGCGACGCGGCGCACGCGATGACGCCGAACCTCGGCCGCGGTGCGTGCTCGGCGATCGAGGACGCCGGTGCGCTCGCCCGGCACCTGCAAGGCGCGACGGATCTCCCGGCCGCGCTGGCGGCGTACGACGAGGAACGCCGGCCCGCGACGACCAAGCTGGTGAAGCGGTCCCGGAGCCTCGGCCGCCTCGCTCAGACTGAGAACCCGGCGGTCCGCACACTGCGTGACGGTGTGTTCGCGCTCGGCGGCAAGCTCGTCGCCCTGCGGCACCGCTAGCGGGCGGACCTGCAGCACTCACCAACCAGCCCGGCCGACGCAGGCTCACGCTCAGCCGCGCCCCGATGAACCCCGATGAGCGAGGTTGGTGAGTGCTGCGCGTCCGCGCCCCGGTGATGGATGGAACAATCACCGGCGTGACCACACCTCCGCAGGCGCCCGAGATCCCCGGTGCGAAGCACATCCACTCCGGGAAGGTCCGGGACCTCTACGAGCTGGAGTCGGGCGACCTGTTGATGGTCGCGAGCGACCGGCAGAGCGCGTTCGACTGGATCCTGGAGACGCCGATCCCCGACAAGGGGAAGGTGCTCACCGCGATGAGCCTGTGGTGGTTCGAGCAGCTGAACGTGCCGAACCACATCATCTCGACGGACGTTCCGGCCGAGGTCGCCGGGCGGGCCGTGGTGTGCGAGAAGCTCGCGATGTTCCCGGTGGAGTGCGTGGCCCGCGGGTATCTGACCGGCTCGGGCCTGCTGGACTACAAGGCGACCGGTGCCGTGTGTGGCATCCCGCTGCCGGACGGACTGGTCGAGGCGTCGCGGCTGGACACCGCGATCTTCACCCCCGCCACGAAGGCCGAGCTCGGTGAGCACGACGAGAACGTCTCGTACGACGCGGTCGTCGCGACCGTCGGCGCGGACATCGCGGCCGCCCTGCGCGACAAGACCCTCGACATCTACACCCGGGCGCGGGCGATGGCCGAGGAGCGGGGGATCATCCTCGCCGACACGAAGTTCGAGTTCGGTGCCCGCGCCGACGGGACGATCGTGCTCGCCGACGAGGTACTGACGCCCGACTCGAGCCGTTTCTGGCCGGCCGACCAGTGGGAGCCGGGCAAGCAGCAGCCGTCGTACGACAAGCAGATCGTGCGGGACTGGCTGCAGTACGACTCGGGCTGGGACCGGACGTCGGGCGAGGCGCCGCCGCGGCTGACCGACGAGGTGATCGAGCGGACCCGGGCGGCGTACATCAACGCCTACGAGCAGCTGACGGGCCGGAAGTTCCAGGGCTAGGAATGGCCTAGACCACACTCACGCCGAGCGCGAGCAGGACGAAGCGGGCGCCGCGGCCGACGAGTACGGACAGCGCGAAGACGATCGTCCGCATCCGCGAGGCGCCGCCGATCAGCGCCACGCCGTACAGGGGTGGGATGCCGACGAACGCGCTCAGCAGCGTCACCGGGATGCCCCAGCGGCTGTCGCTCATGGCGTCCAGGAGGCGCTTGCTGACGTCGCGGTTCCACTGGACGAAGCGGCCCCAGCGGGTGTCCAGGTTGACCGGCTTGGGTTCCTTGGTCTTGCGGGCGGCGTACCCGGGGCGGTAGCGGACGGCCAGGAACATCGCGACCTTGCCGATCGTCTGGCCGATCGAGACGCCGATCGCGGCGACCACCGGGTTCAGCGCGTGGGTGGCGCCGAGGGCAAGGACGTATGCCTCGGCGTTCAGCACCGGTACGACGGCCGACCCGATACCGAAGCCCACCGCGAGGACCAGTTGCCACACCCACATGACATCGAGGCTAGGCGTTCGGCCGGCTGTTGACAGGGAAGTTAGGTCTACTTCGGGGAGCGACCAGGGTCACACCCGAGCCCCGCCGAGCGCCGGATTCTGGTCCAGGATGCGGCGATCCTGGCGCCGGTCGGTAGGATTCAGGCGTCACCCCGGAACGGAACTGGAGTAGTCAGTGGCTCGCGTTGTCGTCGACGTCATGCTCAAGCCCGAGATCCTCGACCCGCAGGGCAAGGCGGTGCACGGCGCGTTCGGCCGGCTCGGCTTCGACGGCGTGGCCGACGTCCGGCAGGGAAAGCGCTTCGAGATCACCCTGGACGGTGAGGCGACCGAGGAGCGCGTCGCCGAGATCCGGAAGGCCGCAGACACCCTGCTGGCCAACCCGGTGATCGAGGACTACGTCCTCCACGTCGAGGGCGACGTCTGATGAAGATCGGAGTCGTGACCTTCCCCGGGTCACTCGACGACGTCGACGCCCGCCGCGCGGCCGCGGTGGCCGGTGCCGAGGCGGTCGCGCTCTGGCACGGTGACGCCGACCTGCACGGCGTGGACGCGGTCGTCCTGCCCGGCGGCTTCTCGTACGGCGACTACTTGCGCGCCGGCGCCATCTCGCGGTTCGCGCCGGTGATGGAGACCATCATCAAGAAGGCCGGCGAAGGCCTCCCGGTGCTCGGGATCTGCAACGGCTTCCAGGTGCTCTGCGAGTCGCATCTGCTGCCCGGCGCGCTGATCAAGAACCACCACCGCAAGTTCATCTGCAAGGACCAGCCGCTGCGGATCGAGAACAACCGCACCGCCTGGACCAGCGACTACGACGCCAACCACGAGATCACCATCGTGCTGAAGAACCAGGACGGGTCGTTCGTCGCCGACGAGGCGACGCTGGACCGCCTGGAGGGTGAGGGCCGGGTGGTCGCCCGCTACCTGGACGAGAACCCGAACGGCTCGTACCGCGACATCGCCGGCATCACCAACGAGCGCGGCAACGTGGTCGGCCTGATGCCGCACCCGGAGCACTGCGTCGAGACGCTGACCGGCCCGACCACGGACGGCCTGGGCTTCTTCACCTCGGTGCTGAAGGCTGTCGTCGCCTCCTGATGGGGTTCACCAGGGTGCGGTCGCTCCTGGGCCGCACTCTCTTGCTGGCCGTCGCGTTCGTGCTGGCCGCCACTGGTACTGCGGCCGCGCAGCCGTCGGATGAACCGCCGAAGGTCGTGGTGATCGGCGTGCCCGGGCTGACCTGGTACGACGTCCAGGCCTCGCCGGAGCTAACCGCACTGGTGAACCAGTCGAACGTCGGCTCGATGAGTGTGAAGACGGCCGGTCCGCACACCTGTCCGATCGATGGTTGGCTGACGATCAGCGCCGGGACACGGGCGTGGGGCAATGTGCCCGACTGGCAGTGCGGTGACCTGCCCGCGGTGACCAACGGCAAGGTGGACGGCTGGCAGACCTACGTGGACCGTCAGGCGGAGCACCACACCGGTGCGCCGATCGGTCGTCTCGGACAGACCGGATACCCGATCTGCGGCTTCGGTCCGGGCGCTGCGGTCGCGCTGGCAAAGACCGACGGCACTGTGACGAACTGGCAGCCAGAGTTCGACCAGGCCCGGTTGGGTAGTGCGGACTGCGGTGACGCGGTCGTGGACGCCGGTGCGCTGCCGCCACGTGAGGGACGGGCCGAGGCGCGGCAGAAGGTCGCGCAGCTGGTTGCCCAGGCCCGTGCGGCGGGCGGCTGGGTGCTGCTCGTTGGTCTGAGCCAGGAGATGCTCAACGCGCAGAAGCAGACGCTGGTCGCCATGCAGCTGCCGCCGGACAACGGCGCGCGCTGGCTGACCAGTGACAGCACCCGACGGCCCGGCCTGATCCAGCTCACGGACGTCACGGCGACCATCCTCCGGGGCCGGACTCCCGCAGTGGTGGACCCGGCAGGCTCCGAGACGGCGGGCCCGCTGGACGGCAACGAGATCCACTCGACGGGCGGCGTGCACACCGACGCGGCCGCTGTGATCGACGACCGGATGGACGCGAACGAACGGTTCGAGAAACCCCGGCCCGTGCTGTTCGCGGTCGCGTTGACGATCGTGGGCGCCGAGGTGCTCGCGCTGGCCTGGTTCTTGCTACGGCGATCGCCCGCGTCCCGGCGTACCGCTGTGTTCACGTTGTTGGTGCAGGGCGGGTTCTACATCGGGGTGTTCCTGTCGCAGGTGACGCTGTGGTGGCGCTGGCCGTCGCCCGGGTTCTCCTTGTACTGCGTGGTGATCGGGATCAGCGTGGTGTCCGCAGCGGTCGCGCAGGTGGTGTTCAAGAGGTACGCATTCCTCGGGCTGGCGCTGGCGGCGTATCTGCTGTTGCTGGTGGACGGCGTGCTCGGGACACCTATGCAGGTCGGCAGCCTGTTCGCCGACGGTCCGGTGATCGGTGGGCGCTTCTACGGCTTCGGCAACTCGACCTTCGCGACGCTGGCGGTCGGTGCGCTGGTCACTGCCGGCTGGGCCGCGCAGAAGCTGATCAACAAGAGCAGAGTGCAGGCAGCCATCGCAGTCCTCGCGATCGGCGGCGCTGCGATCGTCGTGGACGGCAAGCCGGGCTGGGGGACCGACTTCGGCGGCATCATCGCGCTGACCCCGGCTGTCCTGCTGATGGCCTGGCTGACGTGGCGCGGGAGCATTTCACTGCGCGCACTGATCGGTGTGGGCGTGGCCGGCGTACTAGCGGTCTCCCTGGTCGCCTACCTCGACTACCTGCGTCCGGCCGACGAGCGCAGCCACTTCGGTACGTTCGTCGCCCGCCTCCTCGACGGTGATGTCGACGACGTCCTGATTCGCAAGCTGCAGATGGCGGTGCAGTTCTTCACCGGCCCGTCCGGCTGGCTGATGCTGATCGCCGTCGTCCTCTGCATGCTCGCCACGGTGTTCCCGGACCGTGTGCCGTCGCAGGCGTACCGGGAGTTCTACAGGAGTCAGCCGATGATCCGGCCGACCCTGCTGGCGTTGTCGACCTGCGGTCTGGTCGGCATGCTCCTCAACGACGCGGGCGTCGCCCTGCCCGCGATCATGGCCGGCTTCGCCGTCCCCGTGCTGGTGGCCCACCTGGTCGCCTCCCACCAGCCAGCTACCGTTTCACCTGAGTCCCACCTAGTGCAGGAGTCCTGAAGTGTCGACCGACACCGTTAGCAACGCCAGCAGCACCCCGGACGTCGAGCAGCCCTGGGCCGAGCTCGGACTGAAGCCGGACGAGTACCAGCGCATCCGGGACATCCTGGGCCGCCGCCCCACCAGCTGCGAGCTGGCCATGTACTCCGTGATGTGGAGCGAGCACTGCTCGTACAAGTCGTCCAAGGTGCACCTGCGCAAGTTCGGCGAGATCCCGCAGGAGACGCCGGCCGGGAAGATGCTGGCCGGGATCGGTGAGAACGCCGGCGTCATCGACATCGGCGAGGGGTACGCCGTCACGTTCAAGGTGGAGTCGCACAACCACCCGTCGTACGTCGAGCCGTACCAGGGTGCCGCGACGGGTGTCGGCGGGATCGTCCGCGACATCATCGCGATGGGCGCTCGCCCGGTCGCGGTCATGGACCCGCTGCGCTTCGGTCCGCTGGACGCCCCGGACACCAAGCGGGTGCTGCCGGGAGTCGTGTCCGGCGTCGGCGGGTACGGGAACAGCCTCGGGCTGCCGAACATCGGTGGCGAGGTCGTCTTCGACCCGACGTACCTCGGCAACCCGCTGGTGAACGCGCTCTGCGTCGGCGTGATGCGGCACGAGGACCTGCACCTGGCCAACGCGACCGGTGTCGGCAACCAGATGATCCTGTACGGCGCCAAGACCGGCGGCGACGGGATCGGTGGCGTGTCGGTGCTCGCCAGCGAGACCTTCGCCGAGGGCGGTCCGACCAAGCGTCCGGCGGTCCAGGTCGGCGACCCGTTCATGGAGAAGCTGCTGATCGAGTGCACACTCGAACTCTTCGCCGCGAACGTCGTCGAGGGGATCCAGGACCTCGGCGGTGCGGGCTTGTCCTGTGCGACGTCGGAGCTGGCCAGCGCGGGTGACGGCGGCATGCGGGTGGACCTGGACAAGGTGCCGCTGCGGGACGCGTCGCTCGCGCCGGAAGAGATCCTGATGAGCGAGTCGCAGGAACGGATGATGGCCTGCGTGACGCCGGAGAACGTCGAGGCGTTCTTGAAGATCTGCGCCAAGTGGGACGTGCAGGCCGACGTGATCGGTGAGGTCACCGGGACCGGACGGCTGGAGATCGACTGGCACGGTGAGCGCGTGGTCGACGTACCGCCGCGGACCGTCGCGCACGAGGGCCCGGTGTACAACCGTCCGTTCGAGCGGCCGGCGTGGCAGGACGAGCTGCAGGCCGACGGCGCCGAGAAGTTGCCGCGGGCAAGCAGTGGCGCGGAGCTGCGGGACACGCTGCTGAAGCTGGTCGCTTCGCCGAACCTGTGCGACAAGTCCTGGGTGACGGACCAGTACGACCGGTACGTGCTCGGCAACTCGGTGCTCGCGCAGCCCGAGGACAGCGGCATGATCCGGGTCGACGAGACCAGCGGCCTCGGGGTCGCGGTGTCGACCGACTGCAACGGGCGGTTCGCCAAGCTGGACCCGTACACCGGTGCGAAGCTCGCACTGGCCGAGTCCTATCGCAACGTCGCGACCACCGGTGCGCGGCCGGCGGCGGTCACCGACTGCCTGAACTTCGGCTCGCCCGAGGACCCGGCGGTGATGTGGCAGTTCACCGAGGCCATCCGTGGCCTGGTCGACGGTTGCAAGGAGCTGGGTATCCCGGTCACGGGCGGCAACGTGTCGTTCTACAACCAGACCGGTGAGACGCCGATCCTGCCGACCCCGGTCATCGGTGTGCTCGGTGTCATCGACGACGTGACGCGGCGGACGCCGATCGGCTTCACGCCGGAGATGGAGGGCCACCAGCTGTACCTGCTCGGCGCGACCGAGGAGGAGCTGTCCGGGTCCGAGTGGGCGCACGTCGTCCACGGGCACCTCGGCGGGCGGCCGCCGGCGGTCGACCTGGAGGCCGAGAAGCAGCTGGCCGATATCCTGATCAACGCCTCGCGGGACGGGCTGATCGACGCGGCGCACGACGTCAGCGACGGCGGTGTCGCGCAGGCGCTGGTCGAGTCCGCGCTGCGCGGCGGCGTCGGCGCGCGGGTGTGGGCGCCGGACGGGCTGGACCCGTTCGTGTTCCTGTTCGCCGAGTCGGCGGGCCGGGTGGTCGTCGCCGTACCGCGGACCGAGGAGGTGCGGTTCACCGACATGTGCACCGCCCGCCGTTTCCCGCACGCGAAGATCGGCGTGATCACCGGCGACACCCTCGACGTCCAGGACCAGTTCGAGGTCCCGCTGACCGAGCTCCGCACCGCCTGGACCGCAACCCTGCCCGCGGTCCTCGGCTGACCGGCTGCTGAAAGACCCGGGCGCCTGCGGTGCCCGGGTCCGAGGTGCGGCCGGCCGTCGCGAGCCCCTTGGGCCTGCCCTGCCGTCTGGCACACTCGGAGGGGAGCGAGTGAGGTGAGGCGGAATGGCGGAGCGGCGGCCGGTGAAACCGGGCGATCTGATCGGGTTCGCGGCAGCGGCCGGTCAGGAGGCGCGCGAAGGTGCGGCGCGCCGGCGGATGGCTTCGGTGCGGCTGACCGACGAAGAGCGGCGGATCGCCACCGACGAGCTCGCTGAGCAGTTCGCGGTCGGGCGGCTGGACGAGGGGGAGCTGCACCGTCGGGTCGACCTGCTGGGTGACGCCGTCACGCATGGCGATCTGCAGCCGATCTTCGCGGGGCTGCCGACGCCCTCGCTGTACAAGCCGCCGGCGCGGAAGCCGGGGAAGTGGCGGTGGGCTGCGTTCGCCGGAGCGGTGTGGATGGCCGTGCCGTTCGTGCTGGCCGGGCTGCTGTTCCTGGTGTTCGGTCGCGAGATCGTGGCCGCAATCTTCGGGCTGCCCGCGCTGGCGTGGGTGTTCTACACGTACCGCTGGGCCTCGCGACCGGCGCGGGACGAGCGCCGGCAGTCAGGACCCTAGCGTCGATTCCCGTGTGATCAACTGCGCGGGAAGCTCGAGTACGCCGTGGTGCGGGTTGCCGGCGATGGCTTCCAGCAGCAGCGTGGCGGCGCGGCGGCCGAGGTCGTCGAGGCGGAGGTCGACCGTGGTGAGCGGCGGGCGGCTGGCGAGCGCCATCACCGGCCAGTTGTCGTATCCGGTGACCGCGATGTCCTCGGGGACCGAGCGGCCCAGCTCACGCAGGCGGTCGCAGACGCCGCGGGCGATCTGGTCGCTGCCACAGGTGATCGCGTCCGGGTGCTCGCGCAGTACCAGGTCGGTGGCCTGGCGGCCCCAACGTTCGCTCCACTCGCCGAAGAGCGGGTCGATGCAGAGCGCCGGGGCGATGGCTTGGGCCCGTTCGGCGGCGGAACGGTGGTCGGCAGGCCCGGTGATGTGGGCGATCCGGGTGCGGCCGAGGCTGCTCAGGTGCGTGATCGTCGCGGCGGCACCGGCCGCGTCGTCGACGATCACCGAGGCGTCCGCCGGGTCGGTCGAGGCAGCGAGCGCATAGACGACCGGCAGCGGTACGTCGATCGGCGCGCGTGGCTCGGTCCGGCGGCCGGTGACGACGATCCCGTCGACGCCCCGGGCGACCAGGGAGCGCAGGTAGGACTGCTCGCGCAGTGGATCGTCGCGGGTGTCGCAGAGGACGGTGGCGAGCTCGCCCGCGCTGAGCACGTCCTCGACGCCGCGCATGATCGGGATGCTGAACCGGCCGGAGCTGTCGGTTGTCAGCAGCGCGACCGTGTACGTCCGCCCGGACGAGAGCGCGCGGCCGCGGGCGTCCGGGGTGAACCCCAGTTGCGCGGCGGCCCGGCGTACCCGATCGCGGGTCTGCGGGCTGAGCTGGCCGGTGTTGTTCAGGGCCTTCGAGGCCGTCCCGGCGGACACCCCGGCGAGCGCGGCGACGTCCGTGATCCGCACCGAGGGTCGCTTCATTCTGTTTCCTTCCGGGTTTCCGTCGCAGCCTAGCAGGACGGCCGTCACAACCCGCTTGACCTGGGCTTTGATCTTGACCAGGGCGGCGCTGAGTCCTACGTTGTCAACGACGGAAAACGTGTGCGGTATTTCCGTTCGGTGTTTCCGTCGGTGTGATGTCCGCCCCCGTCACCCGAAAGGCCCTGTCATGCCCGAACCCAGCCCACAAGGAATGCCTCGTCGTGACTTCCTCGGTGTCTCCCTCGCTGCGGCGGCTGTCGTGACCGCCCTCGACCCGGCCCACGCCGCGGCCGCGCAACCAGATGGCCCGCCCGCCGGGCGCGGCGGGCACTACGTCCCGCAACGCGCACCCCTCCGGCCGGTCCCGTTCCAGAAGCTCCCACCCGGCGCGATCGAGGCCCGCGGCTGGCTCGCGCAGCAACTCGATCTGCAGGTCCACGGCCTCTGCGGCCGGTACGACGAGATCTCGGACTTCCTGGTCTACGACACGAACGGCTGGGTCGACCCGACGCAGGGAGCCTGGGAAGAGTTGCCGTACTGGCTCCGCGGGCTCGCGGATCTCGGGTACGTCACCGGCGACACCGGCGTACTGACCCGGACCGAGCGGTGGATGAACGGCATCCTCGCGACGCAGACGCCGGACGGGTGGTTCGGTCCGGAGCGGCTGCGGACCTCGCTGGAGAACGGACCGGACTTCTGGCCGGGGATGCCGCTGCTCGGCGCGTTCCGGTCCTGGTACGAGTACTCCGGTGACGAGCGGATCCTCCCGTTCATGACGAAGTACCTGCAGTTCCAGAACACGCAGCCGCCGGAGGTGTTCAACCGGTCGTGGGGTGCGTTCCGCTGGGGCGACAACATCGACAGTGCGTACTGGCTGTACAACCGGACCGGTGACGCGTGGCTGCTCGACCTGGTGACGAAGATGCACAGCGGCTCGGCGGACTACGTCAACGGCATCCCCACCTGGCACAACGTGAACATCGCGCAGGGGTTCCGGGAGCCGCTGCAGTACTGGCTGCTGTCCGGCGACGCTCAGCACCGCGAGGCGACGTACCGGAACTATGCGACGGTGCTGGGGATGTACGGGCAGTTCCCCGGTGGTGGGTGGGCCGGGGACGAGAACTCGCGTCCGGGGCTCACTGATCCGCGGCAGGGGTTCGAGACGTGCGGGATCGTCGAGCTGATGCACAGCTGCGAGCTGCTGACCCGCTTCACCGGTGACGTCGCCTGGACGGACCGGTGCGAAGAGCTGGCGTTCAACTCGCTGCCGGCGTCGTACGACGCGCAGCAGAAGGTCATGCACTACATCACCTGTCCGAACAGCCCGCAGCTCGACGACCAGCGCAAGCACGGGCAGTTCGAGAACCCGTTCGCCATGCAGGCCTACAAGTACGGCGTGCACCAGTACCGGTGCTGTCCGCACAACTACGGCATGGGCTGGCCGTACTACGTGCAGGAGCTCTTCCTGGCCACCACGGACAACGGTCTGGCCGCCTCGATGTACGCCGCCAGCAAGGTGACCGCCACGGTGGGAGCCGGCGCTGGTGAGACGGTCACCGTGGTGCAGGACACGGAGTACCCGTTCTCGGACACGATCACGTTCACAGTCACGACGCAGCGACCAGTCCGATTTCCCTTCTATCTAAGGCGTCCTGGCTGGGCTCATGACGTCTCGGTGAAGGTCAACGGCGAGCCGGTGCGCGTCAGTGGCGCGTGGCTCAAGCTGGACCGCACGTGGCACACCGGTGATCGCGTCGAGCTCACACTGCCGATGCGAACCACTACTCGGGTCTGGAGCGACAACCACGACTCGGTGACTGTCGACCGCGGTCCGCTGACCTACTCGCTGAAGATCGACGAGCGGTACGAGCAGATCGGTGGCACGGAGGAGTGGCCGGAGCTGTCTGTCTACCCGGAGTCCGCCTGGAACTACGGCCTCGTCGCGGGTGCCGGCTTCGAACTCGTGGAGCGTGAAGCGGGCGAGAACCCCTTTACTACAACGGGTGTACCGCTGGCGCTAACCACACAGGCGCAGCGGATCCCGCAGTGGGAGCTGGACACCGAGGACGTGATCGGCATGCTGCAGGCCAGTCCTGTGCGTTCGGACGAGCCGGTGGAGACGGTCACGCTGATCCCGATGGGTGCCGCTCGGCTGCGGATCGCCTCGTTCCCACAGGTGTCTGCTGACGGCGGGGAGTGGAGCTACCGCACCAGGTACAGCGCCTCGCATGTGAACGACGGCGACTCGCTGGAGGCTCCGGACTGGGGACGCGTGCCGAAGGCCTCCAACGACACGTCCATCCCGCGCTTCACCTGGTGGGACCGCCGGGGTACGACGGAGTGGATCGAGTACGACCTGCGCTCGGTGCAGGAGCTGTCCGAGGCGTCGGCGTACTGGTTCGACGACACGGGCTCTGGTCAGTGCAGGGTGCCGGAGTCGTGGCGGGTGCTCTGGCTCGATGGAGAGACGTGGCGGCCGGTTGAGAACACCACGCCGTACGACGCGGCGGTCGACAAGCTCAATGCGACTGCGTTCACGCCGGTGCGGACGCAGCACATCCGAGTAGAGGCTGTGCTGCGTCCGACGTACTCCGGAGGTCTTTTGCAGTTGAAGTTCAGCTAGCCGGCTTCGGGCCGACGTAGAGGCTGATCTCGCCCTCCGCGTAGGTGACGGCGTCGTGGACGTACCAGTTGTCCGGAGCAGAGTCCTTCGGCTTGGAGTCCGCGGCGCCGTCGGTGACGTACTCCACCAAACGGATACCGCGGCCCTCGAGCAGCGGGCGGATCTGCGCGACGGTCTTGTTCTTCACCGTGAGGCCGGCCAGCACCTCGCCCTTCTCGGTCGCCGACGACGAGGTGTGCCGGTACACCTCGTCCTTCTTCGCCGCGCGGCCGAACTCGATCTCGGTCACGCCCTTGTAGTTCCGCGGCAGCTCGACACCTTCCTGGCAGCCAGGGTCCGAGGCGTTCAGCGTGCCGTTGCACAGCTCGCCGGCCTTCACGATCCGGAGCTGCGACATGTCGTGCTCGTCGCGGCCGCTGAAGCTGATGATCCCGCCGACCCCGGGCGGGCTGACCGGGACAGCGTGGACCGTCACGTTCAGGCCCATCTTCTTGAACTCGGCGTTGTAGCGCTCCGGGTCCGCGGTCGGGTCGACCACGCGGACGATCAGCGTGTTCCCGTGCTGGGTGAACGACAGAGCCTCCGGCTGGTCCTGGTGCGGACGGTTGACGAACGCCCCGGCGACCACGCCGCCGATCAGCAGCGTGCAGGCAGCAGCCAGCACCAGGCGGCGCGGTGACCGGCGTGGGGCGAGCGCCACGACCGGAGCGTCGATCTGCGCGGTCACGGCGTCGGCCATGTCGGTCCAGGCGTCGTCGGAGACCTGGTCGGTACTGCGCAGCGGGTCCAGGCCACGGACGGCCGCGTCGATGTCATGCGTCTTCATGGGAGACCTCTTCGTTCCGGGCGACCGCGGTGCGGTTCGCGATCGGGGCGGTGAGCAACTTGGCGAACCGCTTGCGGGCGCGGTGCAGCCTGATGCGTACGGCGTTGCGGGTGATGCCGAGCACGGTCGCTATCTCGACGGTGTCGAGTTCCTCCCAGGCGACCAGTGACAGCAGTTCGCGGTCCTGCTCGGGCAGGGCCCGGAAGGCGCGCGCTGCGGGGGAGTCGTCCAGTGACGACTGCTCGGGGGAGTCGGTGAGCTCATCGCGCAGCTTCGTCGCCAGTGCGTGCCGTCGGCCCTCACTTCGGCGGTGATTGGCGAGCACCCGCCGAGCCACGCCGTACAGCCAGGGTCTGGTCTGTGGAGGGAGCGGTATGTCGTCCAGCCGGCGCCAGGCCACCAGGAACGTGTCGGCGAGCAGGTCAGCGGCGTCGTGGCCGCTGTCGGTCCGGCGGCGCAGGTAGCCGAGTACGGCGTCCCGATGCGTCGCGAAGACCTCTTCGAACCGCTCCCGGCGCGCATCTGGTGGTGAGTGCACGAGTCCCTCACTCACCGGCCCACTCCGAGCCTCGATCGGTATCAGCGTCATACCCGGTAGATGTCCGGCTGCCGGTCGGTCCATTTCACCCGGCTCAGGTTGCAGCTTCCTGCACTGTTCCGTGTGGGTTCGATGACCACCTGTCCTGCGACAATCACGGTGGGGCAAGTCGAGGGGGGACCTGTGACTGACAACCCTGTGCTGGAGCAAGTGCTCCTGCAACACCTGCAGTTCGCGCCGCTGACCCGCGCGGAACTCGTCCGACGGGCCGGGTCGACGGACCAGGAGGTCCAGGCCACGCTGGACGAGCTGGTGAGCGGAACCTTCGTCGTACGGCGCCCGCAGGACGGACTGCCTGCGGAGTACGAGCTGACTCCCGCTGGTGTGGTGCGACTGAAGACGGTCCAGGAACTGTTCAGCTCGCCGTTCGCGGCCCTGGGCAAGACCATCGGCGGCGCCATCATCGAGGCCAAGCGCAGACCCGCGGGGGAGCGGCCCAGGCCGAGGGCGCGGCAGACGGTGCAGGACATGGTGCGGGACAAGGTTCTGGACAAGCTGCTGTTGAGCGACGCCGACCGGTTGCTGTGCTCGACAGCCCTCGGAGAACAGTTCGGCCTCGGCCGCATCGACAAGCCGGAGCTGGACCGCCGCACGAACCTGCTGTACGCCGCGAAGACCCGCGGCGACCTGACTGCGGTCTTCGACGGACTGCCGGACCCGGTCCTGGACAAGCCCTCTGCCGTCCTGCCCGGCGTCCCGAAGTGGCGCAAGGTCGTCTTCCAGCTCGCGTTCTGGCTCTCCGTCCCGTTCCTGTTCTCAGGCTTCGCCCTGGTAGCCACGCACCACGACCTAGGCGACTTGATCGGCGGCCTGATCATGCTGGCCGGAGCCGGCACCTGGGACTACTTCGCCTGGACCTGGGCCACCAAAGGCCGCCGGTCCGACTAGCCTGTGGGGGTGGAGGCTGTGTTGCGGGTGGCGGTGGGGGCTGATGGGGCTGCGGTGGCCGAGTTGGCTCGGGCGGCGGTGAGGCAGCAGTTTCCGGCGTACTACGACGCTGTGGAGACTGCCAGTGCGGCTGAGCACATCACCACGCTGGACACCGCACTGATCGACGACGGCACCTACTACGTGCACGAGGCGGGTGGTGAGATCGTCGCCGCCGGTGGCTGGAGCCGTCGCAACAAGCTGTTCAACGCGAGTACGGCGGGAGCTGACGAACGGCTCCTGGACCCGGCGACCGAACCGGCACGGATCCGCGCGATGTTCGTCCGAGCGGACTGGACCCGGCGTGGACTCGGCCGCGCGATCCTGACCGCGTGTGCCGACGCCGCGCGGGCAGAGGGGTTCACCCGACTGGCGCTGATGTCGACACTGCCCGGCGTACCGCTCTACAAGGCCTTCGGCTTCATCGAGGTGGAGTCCGCCGAGCTCCCCATGCCGGACGGCGTCGTGCTCGCCGGCGTGGCCATGGAACGACCGATCGATCTGGAGGAGACCGCATGACCGCAGGTACCACCGTCACCGCCCCCGATGGCGCCGAGGTCGTCCTGGGTGAGATCGGCACCCGCGTGCTGCTGAAGAACTCCCGCGTGCGGGTCTGGGAGGTCTCACTGCAGCCCGGCGAGGCCCAGGGCTGGCACCTGCACCACAACCCGTACGTCGTCCTGTGCCTGTCGACGTCGCCCTGCCACATGGACTGGCTGGACGGCAGCCCGGCGCGGCAGCTGAGCGAGACCGTCGGCGGCTCGGTGTACCGCCCGGTGTCCCCGGTCCACATGCTCACGAACGACGGCGACGCGCCGTACCTGAACCGGCTGATCGAGGTGCTCGACCTCGGCGAGGAGGCCTCCGGCGACCCGTTCTTCGGGGTGGCGGGGGTCCCGGCCGAGTCCGGGTTCGAGCAGGCCGGTGAGATCCCCACCAAGGTGGTGGTCGACGAGGACGACGTACGCGTGCAGCACGTCACCCCGGAAGCCGGTGAGTCGTATACCTGGCACACCGGCGCCTACCCGGCCCTGGTCGTCGACCTGGACCTCGACCACCCGGATGTGACGTATCTGGAGCCCGGCGAGACGTACACGCTGCCGGCCAAGCCGGACCGCACGTCCGGCTTCAACCTGGTCGAGCTGCGCTACTACACCAAGCCGCGCACCTGATCCGCGTCCCGAGCCGCCAGTACTGCGGCAACGTCGACCTGACCGAGGTCGGCCTGCCGTAGCCGGGCTTTGACCAGCGGTACCTGCGGCCCGACAGCACTCAGCTCCGTCACACCAAGAGCAGCAAGCAGTACGGCGGACTGCGGGTCGCTGGCGAGGTCACCGCAGACTGCGACTCGCACACCGGCAGTGCGAACGACGTGGTCGATCAGCTGCAGCACAGCGGGATCCAGACCGTCCGCAAGCGCTGCGACCGCGGTGTTGGTGCGATCCGCGGCGGTCGTGTACTGCGTCAGGTCGTTGGTGCCGATGCTGACGAAGTCGAGGTCCTTGGCGAGGGTGCCGACGCGCAGCGCGGCGGCCGGGACCTCGACCATGATGCCGGCCTCGAGACCGTCCCGCGGGCCGAGCTCCTCCAGCGCCCAGGCGACTTCCGCGGCGTTCGTGACCATCGGGAACATCACGTGCACGGGCGTTTCGGCCGCCGTACGACGGATGGCCTCGAGTTGGTCGCGGAGCAGTTCCGGGCGACGGCGGAACACGCGGAGGCCGCGCTCGCCGAGGAACGGGTTCGCCTCCTTCGCCTGAGGGAGGAACGGGAGCGGTTTGTCGCCGCCGATGTCCCACGTGCGGATCGTGATCGGCTTGTTCCCCAGGGCCTGGGCGATCGCGAGGAACGCCTCGACCTGCTCGTCGACGGACGGAGCCGTCCGCCGGTCCCCGAACAGCACCTCGGTACGCACGAGACCGGAGCCGTCCGCGCCGCGAACGTCCACGGCGTCCTGGACCGCGCCGACATTCACCAGTACGTCGATCGTCCTGCCGTCCCGCGTGGTCGCCGGCTCGTCGGCGGTCTCGACGGCGCGCCGCCGCTCGTCCTTCCGCTCGGCGATCGTCGCGCGGACGGTCGCCTCGTCCGGCGCGACCTCGAACGACCCCGCCCGCGCGTCGAACGCGACCGTGACGCCGGCCGGCACCGCGACGTCCCCGATCCCGGTGATCAACGGGATGCCGCGCGACCGCGCCACGATCACCCCGTGCCCGGTCGTCCCCGCCGCGCGAACCGCGATCCCCGCGATCTGAGTTGCATCCAAGGTGGCCGCCGTCGCCGCATCCAACTCCGCAACCACAAGAATCCCCGGCACCCCACCACCGCCCGGAGCGGGTGCGTTGTCTTCGGTCGGTGCGACGAGGGAACGGAGTACCCGGTCGCGGACTGCGCGGACGTCCTGGGCGCGTTCGCGCTGATAGGGATCGTCGAGCTGCTCGAACGTCTCAGCGAGCCGGTCATAAGCCTGCTTCCACGCAACCGGCGCCGCAGCCCCGCCCAGAATCACCGCCCGTACCTCGTCGAGAACCTGCCGATCCGTCAGCAGCGCAAGGTGCGCCTCGAAGATCCCACCGTGCTCAGGGCTGCCGTCCCGCAGCTCCCGCAGCTCGGCACCCGTGGTCTGCAGAGCCTCGTCGAGCCGCCCAGACTCGTTGTCACCGGCAACATATTCACCCAGGTCGACCTCCGCGCCGACCGGGACGGCGGGCCCGATCGCCACGTCCAACCCGGACCCACCAGCAGCCGGCGCGGCCTTCTGCACCGGCTCGTCGCCGAAGTTCTCCGCCGCGAGCTTCTCGATCGCCGCCAGCACCTCATCGACCTGCGCACCGCTGGCTCCGACCCGCACTCGATGCCCCTGCTGAGCATTCAGCGTCGCCACCATGCTCAGGCTGCCCGCATCCACCGGTCCTCGCCCGGTGTCCAGATCGGTCAGCGTGACCGCGGCGTCGTACCCGTTGACCAAACCGACCAGCCGAGCCGCAGGGCGTGCATGCAGCCCGTGCTCGTTGCCCACCACCACGTCCACTGTGCGATCAGCCTCGGCCACCACGGCAACCGACGCTGCCGTCGAATCGCCCAGGTGATCCTGTTTCGCGACCAGACCACGCTGCGCCTCAGCGACCACAGCATCGAGCCCGGCTCCGGTGGACGCCGTGACGACGGCGGCCACCAGGCCCTCGACCAACGGTGCGCTCGTGAGCCGCACGCGTTCGGTCAGCTCCGGATCCACGAACTCCAGCGCCATCTCCGCGCTGAGGATCGCCGACCCGAGGTCGAGCAGTACGAGTACTCCGTCCGGGCTGTCCGCGGCGGTGATCGCCTCGGACACTGCCATCGCATCGGTCCCGAACGTGGTCGCGTCCAGCCCGGCCGCCACCGCGATCACCGGGCGCTTGTCCTCGGCCACCATCTCCGCGGCGAGCCCGACCGCCGCATCAGCCAGCGCGCGGCTGTGCGACACCACCACGATCCCGATCATGGCAGGGTACGAGCCGCGGACTCCAAGATCAGCGTGGTGCTGGTCGCCCCGGGATCCTGGTGCCCGGCGCTCCGCTCACCGAGGTAACTCGCCCGGCCCTTCCGCGCCACCATCGGGATCGTCTCGTCCCGGCCGATCGCGGAAGCCTCCGCCGCCGCGGTCAGCGCCGCGGCGAGCCCCGCGCCGCCGGCGACCGTTGCGTCGTACGCGTCCAGCGCCGGCACCCAGGCGTCGTACATGGTCTTGTCGCCGCGCTCGGGCTTGCCGCGGGCCAGGACGCCCTCGACACCGGCGTGCAGCGCCTTCCCGACCGCCTCGGCGGTGATCGGTTCGACGCCGGCCAGCGCGGTCCCGAAGCGCAGGAAGAACGTGCCGTACAACGGCCCGCTCGCCCCGCCGACCTTGCTGACCAGCGTCATACCGGACTTCTTCAGCAACTCGTCCGGGGAGTCGAACGGCGTCTCGTCCAGCACCGCGACGATCGCCTGGAACCCACGGTCCATGTTCGCGCCGTGGTCCGCGTCCCCGATCGCCGAGTCGAGCTCGGTCAGGTACGCCGCGTTCTCGTGCAGCACGCTCGCGCAGTCCCGTAGCCAGTTGCTGAAGTTGTCGGTGGTGACTTCTTCGCCCATGCTCAAGCGCCCCAGCGTAGGCCGGGGGTGTTGACCGGGGCGTCCCAGAGGCGTACCAGTTCGTCGTCGGCCTTCAGCAGGGTGACCGAGCAGCCGGCCATCTCCAGCGAAGTGATGTAGTTGCCGACCAGCGAGCGGGCCACGGTGATACCGGCCCGGTCGAGCAGCTGGGCGACCTCGTTGTACATCAGGTAGAGCTCGATCAGCGGCGTACCGCCCATGCCGTTCATGAAGGCGATCACCGAATCGCCTTGCTGGTAAGGCAGATCGGACACCACCGGGTCGACCAGCATGGCGGCGATCTCCCGCGCCGGCGCCAGCGGCAACCGTTGCCGGCCGGGCTCGCCGTGGATGCCGATCCCGACCTCCATCTCGTTCTCGGCCAGGTCGAACGTCGGCTTGCCCGCGGCCGGGACGGTGCACGACGTGAGCGCCATCCCCATGCTGCGGCCGTTGTCGTTGACCTTCTTCGCGAGGTCCGCGATCTCCTGCAGCGGGCGGCCCTCCTCGGCGGCCGCGCCGACGACCTTCTCCAGCAGGACCGTGACGCCGACCCCGCGGCGGCCGGCCGTGTACAGGCTGTCCTGGACCGCGACGTCGTCGTTGGTCACCACCGACAGCACTTCGGTACCGGCGTCGGCGGCGGCCAGCTCGGCGGCCATCTCGAAGTTCATCACGTCGCCGGTGTAGTTCTTCACGATGTGCAGTACGCCGGCGCCCGAGTCGACCGCCTTGGTCGCGGCCATCATCTGGTCCGGCACCGGGGAGGTGAACACCTCACCCGCGCAGGCCGCGTCCAGCATGCCCATCCCGACGAAACCACCATGCATCGGCTCGTGCCCCGAACCGCCACCGGAGATCAGTCCTACCTTGCCCGGCCTCGGGGCGTCCTTGCGGTACACGATCCGGTTCTCCAGATCCACCCGCAACCGATCCGGATGCGCTGCTGCCATCCCCCGCAGCGCCTCACTCACGACATCACCAGGGTCGTTGATCAGCTTCTTCATACACCCCATCTGAGCACACACCAGACCGGAACGGGAGTCCCTTCCTCACGCGGCCGCCACCGGCTGCACCTCGGACAGCAACGGAATCGCCCGGATCGATCGGCTGACGGTGAGCGCGACGGCGCAGAGGGCGAGCAGCGCGCCGAAGAACAGCAACGTCGGCCGTGCTCCGGCAGCCGTGAGCAGGACACCGGCCAGCAACGGCGCCAACGGGTTGGTACTGGTCGCCAGGAAGCCGATGGCGCTCTGCGCCCGCCCCTGGAAGTTGTCCGGGGTGATCAGCATCTGGTAGCCGAACAGACCCGAGTTGAATGCGGGGAGCAACAGCAGCGCGGTGAACAGCAGCACGATCAGTACGGCGGGCTGCCGCGTGAACGCGGTGGCGGTGAACGTGAACGCCGTGATCCAGCTGCTGGTGATCGCCAGCCGCCCGGTCCCGAACCGGTCGAGCAGCTTGGGCGCGACGATCGAGCCGACGATGCCACCGACACCCATTCCGGTCTCGAGCAAACCGATGATCGACGCCGGCGTACCGGCCTGCTGGAGGTCGAGGACCAGGACCAGGAGGGTGCCGAGCGCGGCGAAGTTAATCCCGGTCGCGACCAGGGCGATGGTCAGCAGCGCCGGCTGCCGGACCAGCCAGGCCAGGCCGGACCGGATTGCCCGGAGCATCGGTTCGGGGGCTTCCCCGGCCGGCTGCGCGGGCGGGAGCGGCTTCCGGATCGTTGCGAGCAGCACGGTCATGACGAAGTACGAGACCGCGTCGACGGCGACCGGGACGATGCGGCCGATGTACGCCGTACCGACGAGACCTGCCTTCGCCGGGGAGCCGGTGATCGACATCGCGATCAGGACGAAGACGAACGAGCTCATCGCTGAGCCGAAGCCGCTGACCGTCTGACCGATCAGCAGCTTGAGATAGTCGCCGTTGTGCAGGAGCCCCCGAGCCGACATAGCCGGGAGGCTATGGCGTCATCAGGTCCGGTGGCAGACCTGATGCAATGCAGGTTGATGCAATTAGTCCTTGGGACGGAGGAGCGGGCGGACGACCTCGCGGGCGTCGTGGATCCGGGACTTCACGGTGCCCAAAGGTGCACCGACCTCGGCGGCGATCTCCTCGTACGAGAGGCCGTAGACGTCGCGGAGGACCAGCGGGGTGACCATCTGGGGGCGGTCGCGCTCCAGGGTCTCCAGGGCCTCGAGGAGGTCCAGGCGGGTGCCGGCGATCACGCTGGTGGTGCGCGGGTCCGGCTTCTCCATCTGCTCCGGGTTGTGCGCGGCCTGCGCGGAGCGCTTCAGCTTCCGGTACGTCGAGCGCGCGGAGTTCGCCGCGACCGAGTGCACCCAGGTGGAGAAGCTGCTGCGTCCGGAGTACGTGTTGATCTTGGTGGCGATGTTCAGGAGCGCCTCCTGGGCCGCGTCCTCCGCGTCGGCGGAGTACGGCAGGACGCTGCGGCAGATCCGCAGGACGCGCGGATACACCTGCCTCAGCAGGTCCTCCATCGCGTTCTTGTCACCGGCCTGCGCCCGCTCCGCGAGGGTCGCAAGGTCGTCGGCCGGGCTGGTGCTCTCGCTCATCTGCGCCTTTGCTCTCGATCGGCCCCGGAGAGGGACACTCCAATGACCCATAATGCCCTGTATGGGGGTCCCAACCAGACTCGGTCGGTACGTCGTGCGCCGACGCCTGGGCGCAGGCGGTTTCGCTACGGTATGGCTCGCTCACGATGAGCAACTGGATGCCGAAGTGGCGATCAAGGTGCTCGCCGACAACTGGGGGCACGACGAGTCGGTCCGGCGGCGGTTCCTCGAGGAGGGCCGGTTCCTGCGCCGCGTCGAGTCCGAGCACGTGGTCCAGGTGCACGACGTCGGTGAACTGGAGGACGGGCGCCCTTTTCTGGTCCTCACGTACGCCGACCGCGGCACGCTGGCCGACCGGTTGAAACAGAAGCCGCTGCCGCTCGCCGAGGCGGTCGACGTGGTCGTCCAGGTCGGGCGAGGCCTGCAGGCGCTGCACCGGCGCGGCCTGCTGCACCGGGACGTCAAACCGGCGAACGTGCTGTTTCGCAGCACCGACGACGGCGAGCGTGCCGTCCTGTCCGACCTGGGCCTGGGCAAGTCGCTGGACGAGATCTCCCGGATCACGATGCCCGGCGGCACCCCGTCGTACGTCGCTCCGGAGCAGGCGCTCGGTGAGCGGCTGGACCAGCGCGCCGACCAGTACTCGCTCGGTGCCGTCGCGTACGCCGCTCTGACCGGGCGCTCCCCGCACCAGGTCGACGGTCTGGGCGCGGCGAGCCGGGTGAAGGTGGCGGCGCCGCCGAGTTCGCTCGGGTTCGTGCTGCCGGAGCCGGTCGACGCGGCGATCGTGCGGGCCCTGGACCCGGACCGGGAGAAGCGCTGGCCGGACGTCCAGACGTTCACTCGCCAGCTGGTCGGTGGACTCGACGAGACCACGCACGACTTCCCGCTGCGGCTCCGCGAGACGGTGACCGTTGCCTCGGCCGCCGCCGACACTGCTGACACCGCCGACACCGACGCCGCCGACGACGCTGACGACCTGGACGCGCGGACCGCGTTCAGCGACGAGAACCAGCCGACGGTCGTGAAGACCGCCGAGCCGTCGGAGGTCGTTGCCGCCGAGGCGGAGACCGTTGCCGTCGAGGCCGATGCTGCCCCGAAGTCCGATGCTGCCCCGAAGACCGACGTACCGGATGCTCCGCCTGCTGGAGCGGCGCCGAAGAAGCGGCGGGGGCTGTGGGTGGTCGCCGCGCTGCTGGCGCTGGTCGTCGGTGGCGGGGCCGGGTACGCCGGGCAGTGGTACCTGTCCGGTCGGCAGGCGATCGAGGTCTCGGAGGGCGACTTCTCGGTGACGCTGCCGCGGGCGTGGGCGCAGTCGATGGCGCAGACCAACTGGCAGGCACCCGGCGGTTCGGAGCAGGCGCCGGCGTTCCGGGTCAGCAAGGACGTCAACTGGTCGGAGCGGTCGCCGGGGGTCTTCGTCGGAGTGGCGGGCTCGAAGCTGGCGCTGCCGGACAGCAAGCAGTTCGGCTGCAAGGAGGGAGATCCCTTCCCTGGCAGCGTCAATGGCCGAACTGCAACGAGCCGATTGTCCACAGAATGCGCCGGGACGGATATGGTGCTGTTCGAACGGGTCGTCGATCACGGGGACGGCGGCTCGCTGCTCGTCCAGGTGATCGTGCCCGGGTCCGACGTCGATCGGGCCACGGAGATCGCCGATTCGGTGAAGTACTCCGACTGAGGATGTCCCCATGCGTTTTCCGACCGAACGGTTTCGGCCGTCGCCGGCGCTGCTCCAGTCCGCACGACGCAGGTTCTACCGGCTGCGCTCGACGATCTTCCGCACCATCTGGCCCGTCGACTGACGTCTCACTTATTCAACGGTCATCCAGGTGATGGCCAGACCCACGGTCCACAGGCCCGCGCCCAGCCACGCCAGCGTGTGTAGTCCGCTGACGAAGTCGGGGGAGTGACCCACGATCGCGCCGTACACGCCGATGCCCAGTGCACCGACGGCCTGGCGAGCGGTGTTGTTGACCCCGCTGGCGAATCCGGCTCGCTCCGACGGGAGAGCAGCGATGGCGGCGTGCACGACCGCAGCGGTCAGGAAGCCCATGCCGAGTCCTAGACACAGTTGCACCGGTACGACGGCTTGGTAGCCGCTCGTGTCGTGGACTGCGAGCAGACAAGCCGATCCGATCACGCCGAGGACCAGTCCGATCGACATGGGGAGCCGTGGGCCGTAGCGAGCGGTGATGCGGCCGGAGACCGGTCCCAGGACAGCTAGCGGCAGGAAGAGCGGGATGAGCTCCAGTCCGGCCCGGAACGCCTTCTGGGACAGGTGTTCCTGCAGATAGAGCGTCAGTACCAGGACAGTGCCGAGGCCGACGAAGTTCATCAGGCCGGCGACCACGTTGGCGCCGACGAAGTCCGCACCGATCCGCAGTCGCGGTTTAGCGCGCTGGTGGCTACTGCGCTTCGGTATGAGCCTCCAGGCCAGTGGGAGCGCGATAGCGATGATCGGAAGGTTGACGAGGAACACGGCTTGCCAGCCGAAGCCGCTGACCAGTGCGCCGCCCAACAGTGGCCCGGACGGCAGCGCCAGCGCCCCAGCGCCGGACCAGATGCCGACGGCACGGGCCCTTGCCGCGCTGTCGGCGTACAAGTCGGTGATGACGGCAAGAGTGCCTGGTAGCAGCAGTGCGGCGCCGACGCCTTGGACAGCGCGTGCCGCAACGAGTAGCCCGATGTTGGGCGCAGTACCGCACGCCAGTGAGGCAAAGCCGAAGACAGCCAGCCCGGCGAGTACTACGCGCCGATGGCCGATCCGGTCGCCCAGTGCCCCGAACACGAGCAGTAGACCGGCCAGAGTGATCACGTATGCCGCCACAACCCACTGCTGGCCGCTCAGACTGGTCGCCAGATCGATGCGGATCGTTGGCAGGGCCACGTTGACCACCGTCACGTCCAGCTGGATCAGGAAGATGCCGACACACAGCAACGCCAGGAGCATGCTTCCCAAGTTCCCACTCGGACAGTTCGGGCCACGTCGAAGTGTGCTGGTGCCAGCATGGGAGTCATGGACGGAGATGCCGATGTAGCCCGTGTCGCGGCGCTGATGGCCGAGCCGGCGCGGGCGAAGGTCCTGATGGCCCTGGCGGACGGTCGGGCGCTACCTGCGTCGTTACTGGCCTCTGAGGCCGGCGTGTCACCGCAGACTGTCAGTGCGCACCTGCGGAAGCTACTGGACGGCGGTCTGGTCGCGGTGGAGCGCTCCGGACGGCACAGGTACTACCGCCTCTCCGGCGCCGAAGTAGCCGCCGCTGTGGAAGCCCTGGCCCGCCTAGCCAAGCCCCAGCCGATCACGTCTCTCCGCCAGAGCACCCGAGCCGCAGCACTCCGCGAAGCCCGCACCTGCTACGACCACCTGGCAGGCCGCCTAGGCGTAGCGCTTCTGGAAGGCCTGGTACGCCGCGACGCCCTGACCCGCACCGACGGCGGCCGAGGCACCACCCGCCGCCCACAAGACCCGCTGGCCCAGCAACTCTCAGATGGCCCGTACGCCCTGGGCCCCAACGCTCCTGAGGTTCTGGCCGAGCTGGGAGTACACCTGCCCACCCAGCCACCCCGCCGCGACCTCCTGCGCTTCTGCGTCGACTGGAGCGAACAACGCCACCACCTCGCCGGCCACCTGGGCGCCTCCATCACCGACACCCTCCTGACCCGCAACTGGCTCCACCGCCGCCCCCACCACAGAGCCGTAATCCTCACGCCAGCAGGCCACAAAGGCCTGGCGCAGCTGGTCCCCGAGCTGCAGAAGCCTTAGATCGAGGAGTCGTCGCGCGTCGCCGACTCCGCGGCATGCTGCAAGATGTCCTCGAGGGCTTCCCGGTCCTGCGGCAGCCCGGTGACACCGATCTCGAAGGTGCACAAGCCGTCCGGATTCGCCACCCAGCGGATGATCACGTATCGGAGCGACTCTTCCGGCACGTAGGTGTAGACGAGCGTGGCTTCCTTCGTGTCCGGGTCCACGGTCGTCGACTTGATCGAGAGCATCTGGGCGGCCGGAATCGTTCCCAGGGCGACGAGCCTCGCTTGCATCGAGTCCGCCGGTGGGCGCCGGATGGTGAACCCGGCTTCCATCCGGATCCAGCGTTTCCCGGTGGGATCGGTGTAACGGCCGGTCTTCGGCGGATCAGGCTGGGTGAAGCTCCACGTTCTCGGCACGCGGACGTGCACGGTCGAGTGCACGACGCCGGTCACCTCGAAAGCGCGCGTCTTGTACTCGAGATCGTTGACATCCAGGGCCTTGGTCTTGTCCTCGACCACAGTCTTCGGTGGCGGCGTCGGAGTCGTCGGCGTGGACGGCGTACCCGGGGTGGACGTGGTCGGCAGTGGGGCTGCGGTGCCGGCGAGGCTGGGCTCGGCGGTGAGGAAGAGGCCCACCCCGTACCCACCGGCGCCACCGACCCCGGCCAAGGCCAGCAGGCCGCCGCCCAGAAACGCCCGCCGCGACACGCTCCGCACCACACCCCCACTTTCCACAGCTCTCCGTACTGAAGACCCCTGAGCCCCCTCTCAGGTTGCACTACACAGGTAACGATTCTGTGAAAGCCGCTCAGCTCACCTCGTGGACGGAGGTGGTGGCGTGTTGGAGGACTTCGGCGAGGCCGTCGGCGTCCTGGGGGAGGCCGGTGATGCTCATCTCGACCGTGGCGAGAGGGCTGTCGTTCATGGCGATCCAGCGGACGATCACGTAGCGGAGGGTCTCGCCGGGGATGTACGTGTAGATCAGGGTGGAGACGGTGCGGGGCTGGCCGTCGTCGCCGAGGATTTGTTCGTTGTCGGCTTCGCTGACGATGCGTACGTCGTTCTCGGGGGCCTGGGACTTCTTCAGGTCGACGACGAGTTTGGCGCGGTGGTCGGCCGGTGTCATGGTCGCCGGCTGGTCGGATTCCACGCGGACGGCGCGCTCCCGCAGCTTGTCGAGGAACTTCACCTCGCCCGGGGCCTTCGGGTCGCGGGTCTGCCGCCAGCCCTGGGGGATGTCGACGGCCAGCTGGACCGGTGAGAAGTCCTTCGGGTTGACCGTGAAGCTACGGCGGACGTACTCCAGGCCGGTCTCGAGCGGTTCGAGGTTGTTCGGGACCGGTGTCTTGACCGGGAGCGGCGTCTCCGACGGTGTCTCGGACGGCAACGGCGTGACCTGACCGAGAGGCCCCGCGGTCCCGGCTGCGCTGGGCGTGGGCGTGTCGAGGCGGTCGCCGGTGTAGTAGCCACCGCCGACGCCCAGCGCGAGAGCCAGCAGCAGGAGGCCGGCCAGGAGGACTCGTTTCACCTGCGCACCGGTCCGCAGGTGGACGTGACGGCACCGCCGGGCCGCGGTACGAGGTACGGCGTACCGGCCGGTCGAGGGCAGGCAGTCACGGGCACGGCGCCATCTTCTCAGGCGACCCAGGTCCGGGCCCAAAACCCCTGTGGACGGCTTTTCGCACTGCCCCGGACTGAATCCTTTCAACGAGGTCTTGACACCCTCCCGGGCCGTACGTAGCGTCCCGCGTGACGAAAGTAACACGATCTTGCGGTTACTTCACATTCTCAGCCGGTATCTCGGCGCTTCAGGGAGGCACCCATGGCACTCGATCGGTCTGTCAGCCGCAGGCGGCTCCTGCAGCTGCTCGGCGGCGCTACCGTCACCGCTGCCGCGTCCGGCACGTTGGCGGCCTGTGGCGGAGGCGGCGGTTCGTCGTCCGGCGGCACGCTCAAGGTGATCGGCGTCGGCGACCAGGAGGCTGCCCTGCGCAAGGTGCTCGACAGCTACAAGACATCGCACTCGGGTTTCGACTTCAACCTGTCCGTCGCGCCCACCGATCAGGTGCAGACCGCGCTGCGCACCCAGCTCGGCGGCGGCAACGCGCCCGACGTGCACGTCGTCTATCCCGGCAACGGCAGCGCGATGTCGATGGCCCAACTGGCCAAGGCCGGACTGCTCACCGACCTCAGCAGCCAGTCGTGGACGCAGAAGATCCCGAGCGGGTTCAAGGGCGCGTTCCAGAACGAGGGCAAGACCTACATGTTCTCGCCCGGCTCCAGCATGCTCGGCGCGATCTACAACAAGAAGGCGTTCGCCTCCGCCGGTGTCGAGCCGCCGACCACCTGGTCGGAGCTGCTGAGCGTCTGCGACAAGCTGAAGAAGAAGGGCATCGTCCCGATCGCGGTCGGCGCGCAGACCCCGTGGATCACCCAGCTGATCAACTACGCGCTGGTCCCCGCGACGGTCTACGCCAAGACCCCGGACTTCGACGACAAGATGGCCGCGGGTACGGCGTCCTTCGCGGACTCCGGGTGGGTCGACGCGATGACGAAGTACCTCGAACTGCAGAAGCGCGGGTTCTTCAACGACAACCCGAACGGGACGACGTACGAGCAGGCGACCTCGATGGTCGCGACCGGAAAAGCCGCGATGGCGGTCCAGGTGTCCGCGGTGCTGGCCGCGTTCCGGGCCGCGGCGCCGTCGCCGGACGACCTGTCGATGTTCCCGTTCCCGGCCACGGATGTGGTCGCGGACAACTGGATCCCGGCCGGCGTGGTGGTCGGGATCGCGGTCAGCGCGAAGGGCAAGAACGCCGACCAGGCGAAGGCGTTCCTCGAGTATTGCGGTCAGCAGGAGAACCTCAACGCGTGGGCCGGCGCCGTGTCCTGCGTGCCCTTGTACGGCGATGCGAAGGTCGACCCCGCGCTGACCTCGTTCCTCCCGTCGCTGAAGGCGAACAAGGCGGTCCCGTTCATGGACCAGCGCTGGCCGAACGCCGAAGTACAGCCGACGCACCTCGCCGTCGTCCAGCAACTGCTCGGCGGCAAGACGACAGTGCCGGACGCCCTGAAGAAGATGGACGACGCCTACAAGAAGAGCGCATGACGGCATCGGCGGTCGAGGTCCGGACGGACGCGGCGAAGCGGTCCCGGAGGCGGAGCGGGCGTGGCGGGATCGTGCCGCCGTGGTGGTTCGCGGTGCCGGCGATCCTGGTGTACGCGGCGGTGGTGCTGTATCCGAGCATCGCCGGCGCAGGGTCGGCGTTCACCGACTGGTCGGGGATCGGCAACGCGAAGGCGTTCGTCGGAGTCGACAACTTCAAGCAGCTGGTGCATGACGACCAGGCGCTCGGGGC
This sequence comes from Kribbella sp. NPDC054772, assembly GCF_053611945.1. Lineage (NCBI taxonomy): Bacteria > Bacillati > Actinomycetota > Actinomycetes > Propionibacteriales > Kribbellaceae > Kribbella > Kribbella sp. NPDC054772. The sequence continues at coordinate 49,468 of NZ_JBSHBJ010000001.1, forward strand.
ACTCCGCAACACGCTGTTGCTGACGGTCGCGATCGTCGTGGTGCAGAACGGGCTCGGGTTGTTGCTGGCGCTCGGTGTGCACACGGGGATCAAGAGCCGGATGGCGTTGCGGCTGGTGTTCTTCGCGCCGGTGGTCGTGAGTCCGGTGATGGTGTCGTTCCTGTGGAAGTTCGTGTACAACCCGGCGCCGGACGCGGGACTGAACGCGGCGCTGGGTGCGGTCGGGCTCGGTTCGCTGCGGCAGGACTGGCTGGGGAACCCGTCGATCGCGTTGTGGTCGGTCGCGTTCACGGTGATCTGGCAGTGCGCGGGGTACTCGATGGTGATCTTCCTCGCCGGTCTCGAAGGCGTCCCGGCCGAGCTGCACGAGTCCGCGATGGTCGACGGCGCGGGAACGTTGGCGCGGTTCCGGCACATCACCTGGCCGTTGCTCGCGCCCGCGGTGACGATCAACGTGATGCTGTCGACGGTGGGCGGATTGACGTTGTTCACCCAGATCATCGCGATGACGAACGGCGGTCCGGGGTACGCGACGGACACGTTGTCGACAGTGCTGTACAAGCAGGCGTTCGTCTACGGGAAGTTCGGCTACAGTACGGCGGTCGCGCTCGTGCTCGCGCTGTTCGTCGCGGCGGTGTCGTTCCTGCAGATCGGGTACCTGAGGTCGAGGGAGACGACGGCATGAGATACCGCCCGCGGACGTTCGTGCTCGAGCTGGTGATGATCGCGGTCGCGGTCGGGTTCCTGTTCCCGGTGTACGTGCTGGTGACGCTGGCGTTCAAGGACCCGCAGCAGATCGCGAACCGGCCGCTGTCGTTGCCGTCGCCGCCGAGTGTGGCGAGCTTCGGTGAGGCGTGGCGGTCGGCCGGTCTCGGGTCGGCGTTGCTGAACAGCACGCTGATCACCGTCGCGAGCGTGCTGCTGCTGATCGCGCTCGGGTCGCTGGCGGCGTACTTCCTGGCCCGGACGGTGACGCGGCTGAGCTACAGCCTGTACATCCTGTTCCTGGTCGGGATCATCCTGCCGTTCCAGTTGGGGATGATCCCGCTGTACCAGCTCGTCGACAACCTGGGGCTGCTCGGGACGTACCAGGGCATGATCCTCTTCTACACCGGGATCCAGCTGCCGTTCACGGTCTTCCTGTACACCGGCTTCATCCGCTCGCTGCCCGCGGACTACACGAACGCGGCCCTGATCGACGGGGCGTCGCACCTGCAGGCGTTCGCCCACGTGATCTTCCCGCTGCTCCGGCCGATCACCGGGACGGTGCTGATCCTGAACGCCGTACAGATCTGGAACGACTTCTTCACCCCACTGCTGTACCTCGGCGGCTCGGGCCACGAGACCGTCCCGGTCCGGGTGTTCGCCTTCGTCAACCAGTACACGTCCAACTACGGCCTGGTCGCCGCCGGCCTGATCCTGGCCGCCCTCCCGATCCTCCTCCTCTTCCTCTTCCTCCAACGCTACGTAATCCGAGGCTTCGCCTCCGGCCTGAAGGGCTGAGCTAATAGGCCTCGATGCGGTCGAGGCTGATGACCGTGCTGCTTGACGCCGGGTTCTTGTCGCCGGTTACCCGGACCTTGAGGGTGTGGGGGCCGGCGGCGAGGGCCGGGCTGGTGTACATCAGGTGTTCGCCGACGCGGATCGAGCTGTAGTAGTCGATGCGTTGTTCGGGGCCGCCGTCGATGGAGATGGCGGCGATGCCGTTGCCGGTGTCGGCGACACTGAGGAGGGCTACGCGGGTGCCGGTGAACTTGATCGTGGCGGTCGCGTTCGTCTCGCCGCTCCAGTGGTCGTTGCCCCAGAAGCACTGGTTGCCGCAGCCGGATCCGGAGCTCCAGTTGCCGGCGTAGGTGACGGTGCTGTCGGTGTCGTTGATCCAGTAGTTCGACGAACCGGGGTCGCCCGACGGCAGGTTCTGGGTCGCGCCGGCGGCGAGTGGCCGCCCGAGGTTCGGCGTACCGTCGGCGTTCCAGGTGATCTTCTGGACGCGGGTGGTGCGGAACGAGTACGTGTAGGTGCTGGTGTTCTTCCCGTGGTACGCGATCCAGTCCTCGGTGCCGTCCGGGGACTTGAAGAACGAGTGGTGGCCGGGGCCCCAGACGCCGGTGTCGTCGTTGCGGGAGAAGATCGGTCCGGCGTGCTGCACCCAGTTCGCCGCGACCATCGGGTCCGCGCCGTTCGCGATGCTCTTCATCCACAACTGGTAGTCCGGCTTGCCGGTGTCGCAGGTGGAGTAGGTGAGGAACGTGCGCGTCGCGCCGTACAGCGGGGTCGGGCCCTCGCGGACCTCCGAGCAGCCGCCGTCCGCGGGGATCGCGACCCGGTCTCCTGTGGCGGTCCACGGGTTGCTCATCTTCACGATGTACAGCTGTGCCGGTCCGCCCTGGCCGCGGCCCGGGCCGGTCCAGACGAAGTACTGCTGGCCGTTGACCGTGATCGGCTCGCCGTCGATCGCGTACTCGCCGAAGTCCGCGATCTTCGCCTTGAAGCTGTACGGGCCGAGCGGGTCGTCGCCGGCCGACTCGAGCACGTACATCCGGTGGTTGGCGTCCACGCCGTCGGAGGCCGTGTAGTAGATGTACCAACGGTTCCCGACATGCCGGAACGCCGGCGCCCACATCTGGGTGTTGCGCGAGGTGTCCGAGTCCCGCCAGACCACCTGCTCCGGCTGCACGAGCAACGTGGCAAGACTCGAGGACGACCAGATCCCGATCCGGTCGCCGCGCGTGGTCGCGACGTAGTACTTGCCGTTGAAGAACATCAGCGACGGATCCGCGGACGGATTGATTGGGTTCCGGAAGGTCTGGGACGCCAAGGCGGTCTCCTGCTTCTCGACGGCTGGGGCGTTCGACGCCGAAACGCTGGTCAGCAGTACGGCGACCAACGCGCCGGTAAATGTGCTGGCCAACGTGGCGAGGACAGGGCGGAAGAACCTCATGGCTCACCTCTCGACACCGGGGGGCGGACCGGTCTCGCTTTCGGTTGTACCGTCCGTTTGCCATCGTTGTAAACCCTTCACACCGGAACCGAAACACCACCGCCGGCGTCGTACCGCGCATGAAGCTCAAGGTCCGCGTCGTGCACTACCGGCACGACTGCTGGTACGCCGACATCGACGACGCCGACGACCGGCAGCCCGACAACCCCTTCTGGTACGCCGACCGGTGCCGTACCCAGGCGGAGGCGATCGCGCTGGCGTGCACCGAGCTGGCCGCCCTCGACCGCGCGCTCGCGACCGGCACCGACCCGCATCGGATCAGCGAGATCCTGGCTGCTTGATCCCCCGGACCGGGCATCATAGGGCGATGCTCGGGGAATCGGACGGCACCACTGGCGACGCCACGATCGAGCAGATCGGCCGGCGCCGGACCTTCACCAACACACTCCAGCTCGCCGTCGTCCTCGCGATCGTCCAGGTGCCGATGCGCGCCGCGGTCCACGAGGCGGCCGGATCGGCCCTCGGCTGTGAAGTGCCCGGCCGGCTCTCGCTCCTCGTCGACGCGACGTTCGTGATGGCCTACGTGTACGCCGCGTTCCGCGCGTACAAGTACGTCAGGTTCGTCGATCGCCAGTCCTGGCAGCGGATCGCGGCCCTCGGGTTCGGGGTCGTCCTGGTCGCGGCCGTGCTCGACGTCGGCGAGGACCTCGTGCTGTGGAGCGACTTCGGCTCCGCCCGTGCGCCGACCTCTCGGCGGGCTGGATCACCTGGCTGATGCGCGCGGTCTTCCTGGCCGGTGCCCTGATCCTCGCCGGCTGCCTGCTCGCGACGAGCCGCCGCGGCCAACGCAAGTGGTACGGCGTGGCGCCCGTACCGCCCGCGACGTTCCGCCGTGCGAAACGCGACCACCGCGATGCCGGACGCCTCGTCATCACCTGCTCCGGCGGCGGCATCCGTTCGGCGTCGTTCTGCCTCGGCGCATTGCAACTCCTTCGCGAGCGCGGCCTGTACGACAAGGCGTCGACCGTGATCGGTGTCAGTGGCGGCGGCTACATGGCCGCGGCCTTCCACGTACTGCGTCGTACCTGCGCCGACCCGTTCTCGCCGGGATCGCCGGAGCTGGCGCGGTTGCGCCGGCAGACCCGCTACCTGTTGTCGGGTGGGCGGGCGATGTTCCGCGCGGCCCTGTCGGTGCTCTTCGGGCTCGTCGTGAACCTCCTGCTGATCGGCATCATGCTGCGCGCGATCGCGTGGGTGCTGGGCTGGTTCCTCGCCGACCAGAAGGTCGTCGTCTCGCAGAGCTCCGAGATCCACGTCGACTGGCGTCCGAACGACTCGTGGTTCTTCGTCGGTCTGTCGGTGGCGCTGCTCGCGGTCAGCGCGCTGATGTTCCTCATCGAGAAGGTCTGGGACCGCTGGGCCCGGATGCCCGACATCGTCCGGTCGATCCTCACCACGATCGGCAACGTGACCCTTCGGTACGGCGTACCGGTCGCGGTCCTGTTGCTCGGTGTGCCGGGAGGCCTTTATCTGTTGGGGAAGATCCCCGGTGATTCCGCGGATTCGCCGAGTCTGCCGTCGGCGCTCCTGGCGTTGGTGGACCCAACGAAACAGGGCGTGGCGTCGTTCAGTGCGCTGGTCGTCGTCCTGATCGGGCTCGGTAAGACGGTGTGGAACGGCTTGATGGTCGAGGGGAAGGCCGCGACCGGGATGCGCGCGAAGCTGCTGGTGTTCGCCCGCACCAAGCTCGCGCCGTGGGCCGGCAGCGCGATCATCGTGGTCGCCGCGGTCATCGTGCTGCTCCGCTGGACGGGCGGGTACGCGACCGACACGACGTACCAGGAGGACTGGAACGTCGCGCTGGTGCTGGCGGCGATCGCGCTCGCGATCAAGGTGCTCACCGACGCGAACCGGACCTCGCTGCACTCGTTCTACCGGGAGCGGTTGTCGCGCGCGTTCCTGGTCACGCGCAAGGACAACGGCGCGGCGGTCGCGCTCGACTACCACCTGCGGCTGCGGTACTCGGACTGGGCGAACCCGGTCGACGGCGGCCCGCAGCTCGTCATCGCGGGCGTCGCGAACGTCGACGACCCGGACTTCGTGCCGACCCAGCGGGGCTGCGTGCCGTTCGTGTTCGACGCCCACCAGATCGGCATCGTCGGCGACCGGTCGCTGCCGGACGGCGGGCAGCGCCAGACGGCGGACTACGAGCGCGAGGCCGACGTACTGAAGCGTGAGGTGACGGTGCCGGCCGCGATGGCGATCAGCGGCGCCGCGCTCAGTCCGCTGACCGGGCGGGCGAACAGCCGGACCCGGCCGGTGCGGCTGTTGCTCGCCGTACTGAATGCGCGGCTGGGCGTCTGGCTGCCGAACCCGTACTGGAACAACCGCAGCGGTCCCGCCTTCCCGGAGCGTCACGGGTTCTTCCCGAAGCTCCGGCGGTACGTCGGCAGCGTGATCGACAAGCCCGGGCCGTACCGCCTGCTGCACGAGGCGGTCGGGTCGCCGTCGATGTACGAGCGCCGGATCTACGTGACCGACGGTGGTCACTACGACAACCTCGGACTGGTCGAGGCGCTCCGCCGCCGGCCGGCGCAGGTGATCGTCATCGACGCCTCGAACGACGTCGAGGACCGCTTCACCGCTCTCGCCGAGGCGACCGCGACGGCCCGGATGGACCACGGCATCGAGATCGACATCGACCCGTCCCCGATGATCCGCGGCAGCAAGCCGCGCGCGGACCGGGCCTGGGCCTACGGCATCGCGACCCATCCGGTGGAGGACGGCGAGGACAAGCCGTACAAGACCGAGATCTTCTTCGTGAAGGCCGTGCTGGCCGGCCACCTCGACTGGGACCTGGAGCAGTACTCCGTCGAGCACGCCGACTTCCCGCGCCGCACGACCGGCGACCAGTTCTACGACGAGTGGGACTTCGAGGCCTACCGCTCGCTGGGCTATGCGTTGACCGAGTCCCTCACCGACCACCATCGCGTCCAGGCCCGCCTCGACGACCTGTAACCCTGCGTATCCACAGAATTACCTGTGAATAAAGCGGTCCGGCTGTGGATATGTGGACGGTTGCTGTGGACAACTCTCCGCGATCTGTGGAGAAGGCAACTAAAGCGGGTGCCGATGCACGTGCAGTCCGCCAGGTGAGAGCACGCTTGCCGGGGGGTGGCTGCGGTGGTGAGATAAGTGGCCGTGTGCAGACCGAAACTTTACGAAGATTTGTTCGTGACGTTCGGCGCGCCAGGTCGTTGATCTGTCAGCAGTCGCGATCAGCGGATCGCTGGGGAATCCGAAGGGGCCGCTCGTGCACAAGTTCAACCCGCCACCCGACTGGCCGGAGCCGCCCAGCGCGAGCTGGCGACCGCCGGTCGGCTGGACACCGGACCCGACCTGGCCCGCCGCACCGGCCGGCTGGGGTTTCTGGACCAATCGCAGCGGCCGCCGCAGCAGCGGCCCGATCGGGGCGTACGGCGCCGTCGACGCAGGCCGGCTCGAACTGGCCACGATGGACCCGTCCCTGATCCTCATGCACTCCTGATCGCTGCAGTTCCAGCTCCCGGCTCCCGTTCGCTCACCGCGGACGGGAGCCGTTGTGTGTCCGGGTTCGGACCAGGGGTGGCGCGTTCTTATCGTTTTCTGGTGTTATGTTATCAACACAGATAACACTCACTTGGGAGGCGTTCAGTGGCCTGGATCGGTCTCGACCTCGGCACGCAAAGTGTGCGGGCCGTGCTGGCCGATGCCAAGGGCCGCGTTCTGGCCCGCGCAACGCGCCCGCTCGCGAGCCACCGCGACGGCGTCCGGCACGAGCAGGATCCCCAGTCCTGGCTGAGCGCCGTCGACGCGGTCCTGGCCGAGGTCGGCGCGGCCGGGCTCGAGGGCATCGCGATCTGCTCCACCTCCGGCACCTTCCTGCTGACCGACAGCACCGGCCGGCCCGTCACGCGAGCGCTGATGTACGACGACGCGCGCGCGGCCGCCCGTCGCGGTCAGATCGTGGACGCGGATCCGGATCGCTGGGCGACGAGCATGCAACCGACCTGGGCGCTGCCGAAGATCCTCGATCTGGTCGCCGACAGTGACGACCTCGCGGATCGCCGGGTCGCCCACAGCGCCGATTTCGTCGCGGCGCACCTGGTCGGCCATCCGGTCGCCACCGACACCAGCCACGCCCTCAAGACCGGCTACGACCTGATCGCCGAGTCCTGGCCGGCGGCGGCCTTCGACAAACTCGGCCTCCCGCTCACCCTGTTCCCGGACGTCGTACGGCCCGGCACCGAACTCGGCCGGACCCCCGAAGGCGTGCCCGTCTACGCCGGCATGACCGACGGCTGCGCCGCTCAGATCGCTGCCGGCGCTCTCGCACCCGGCGCCTGGAACTCGGTCCTCGGCACGACCCTCGTGCTCAAAGGCGTCAGCGCCGACCTGATCACCGACCCGACCGGTGCGGTCTACAGCCACCGTCACCCCGACGGCGGCTGGCTCCCCGGCGGAGCATCGAGCACCGGCGCCGGCGTACTGACCGAGCTTCTCCCCGGAGCCGACCTCGACGCTCTGGACGGGCTCGCGCACCCGATCGACGCGGTCACCTACCCGATCGCGAAAACCGGCGAGCGGTTCCCCTTCGTCGCGCCGCAGGCCGAGCGCTTCACCCTCGGCAGCACCCCCGACGACTTGCACACGTACGCCGCTGTTCTGCAAGGCGCCGCGTTCATCGAGCGACTCGCCTTCGAGCACCTCGAGACGCTCGGGGCCGACCCGGTGCGCTCGGTCTCACTGACCGGCGGCGCCACCCGGAGCGGTTACTGGAACCAGCTTCGCGCTGACGTTCTCGGCGTACCCGTGGAACTTCCCGCGGTACCGGACCCGGCGTACGGCATGGCTGTCCTGGCGGCGTCCGGCGGGACCGACCTGACCGGCACGGCGCAACGGATGGTTCGTGTCGACCGTGTCCTCGAGCCGGGCAACCGGCCACTTGATGATCTGTACGGCGAGTTCGTCGCCGAGCTCGACCGCAGGGGGTACCGGGGATGAAGACCACGATCGTTCTGGCTCGGCACGGCCGGACCGAATGGCATCACGGCAACCGGTACACCGGTTCCACGGACCTTCCGATCGACGAGGTCGGCGCACAGCAAGCGCAGCAGCTCAAGGACTGGGCGACCGACTATGCGCCCGACGTGCTCTGGGCGTCGCCGATGCTGCGGGCCCGGCAGACGATTACGCCGACCGCCGAGGCACTCGGTCTGACGCCGACGCTCGACGCGCGGCTGCGCGAGGTCGACTTCGGTTCGGCCGAGGGCAAGATGCTCGGCGAGATGCCGCCGGCGGTGGGCAAGGCGTTCGAGCTCGACCCGGTGCGGAACCACTTGCCGGGTGGCGAGGACCCGGTCGCCGCGGCCGATCGGGTCCATGAGGTCTTCGGTGAGATCGGCAAGCAGTACCAGGGGCAGAAGGTCCTCGTCGTCGCTCACAACACGCTCATCCGGCTGCTCGTGTGCAGGGTCCTCGGGCTGCGGTTGAACGACTACCGCAGACTGCTACCTGCACTCGGTCCCGCGGCACTGGTGCGTTTCCGTTGGCAGGACGGCACAGTGGGTCTCGAGGCGTACAACGTTCCACCCCTGATTCCTGCACTGCGTTTGGAGACCCTGGCATGACATCGGATGTCGACGGTGACACCACCGAACTGAGCCGTCCCGCGCGCCGGCAGGCCGAGATCGCGGCGTACGTCGTGAAGCACGGCTCGGTCTCGGCCAACGACCTGGTCGAAGCGTTCGGCGTGAGCGTGATGACCGTGCACCGCGACCTGGACGAGCTCGAACGCCAAGGCGTGGTCCGCAAGTACCGCGGCGGCGTCAGCGCGCAGCCGACCAGCGTGTTCGAGAGCAACGTCGCGTACCGGCTGAACACCGCGCACGCGGAGAAGGCCGCGATCGCCCGGCACGCGCGGGCGATGATCGAGCCCGGGATGTCGGTGATGCTCGACGACTCGACCAGCGCGCTGGCTCTGGTCGACCTGTTCGAGGACATCACCCCGTTGACCGTGGCAACGAACTTCCTGCCGGCCATCACCCGGTTGTCGCAGCTGCGCGACATCACGCTGCTGGCACTCGGCGGGATCTACTCGGCGACCCACGACTCGTTCGGCGGGATGCCGTGCGCGGGGGCCGTCGAGGCGCTGCACACCGACCTGCTGTTCTGCTCGGTGTCGGCGGTGTCGTCGACGCACGCGTTCCACCAGGAGGAGGAGATCGTCCTGGTGAAGCGGGCCATGCTGCGCTCGGCGAAGACCAAGGTGCTGCTGGTCGACCACGGCAAGCTGCAGCGCACCGCCCTGCACCGGCTGGCCCCGCTGACCGACTTCGACATCGTCGTCGTGGACGAGAAGACCCCGGAAGACCTGATCACCCCGCTGCGCGACCACGGCGTGACCGTGGAGGTCGCCAAACTCTGATCACTCGCCGAACTTCCGGCTCAGGACACTAGGAGGGGCGTATGGATGTTGGCGTCGACGTCGGTACCACGGTGACCAAGGCGGTCGCCTTCGACGACGCCGGCCGTCCGGTGGCGGTGGCCTCCCGGCCGACCCGGCTGGTCCGGCCGGCGAGCGGCCGGTTCGAGCATGACACCTCGGAGATCGTTGCGTCGGTCAACGAGGTGGTGAAGGAGCTGGCCGGCACGGTGGGGGACCGTCCAGGGGTGCTGGCGATCACCGCCCAGGGCGACGGCCTGTGGCTCGTCGACGCCGACGGTACGCCGGCCCGCCCGGCGATCTCGTGGCTGGACGCGCGAAGCAGCGCGATCCTCGAGCGCTGGACCACGGACGGGGTCGCGGAACACGTGTTCCGCCGTTCCGGAAACCGGATGTTCCCGGGCGCATCGGGGCCGCTGCTGGCCGCCGTACTCGCGGAGGAGCCCGACGTGATCGAGCGCTCCGGTACGGCGGCGTACTGCAAGGACGTCGTGATGCAGCAGCTCACGGGTGTCCGGGCGACCGATGTCTCGGACGCGTCGGCGCCGTTCCTCGATCCGCGCACCAACACGTACGACGACGCCGCGCTCGCCGCGACCGGTCTCGGTGAACTGCGTCATCTGCTCGCGCCGGTCGAGCCCGAAGGTCCCGTCGGCGAACTGCGGACCGACGCGACCGGCATGGCCCGCGGCACCAGAGTCTCCGCCGGCCCGTACGACCTCCCGGCCGCAGCCGCCGGCGCCGGTGTGACCGAGCCCGGCGACGCGCTCCTGACCGTCGGTACAACGTTGGCCTGCCAGGTCGTCACGCGTGAGCTCCCCGTCGACGGTGAACCCGCCGGCCTCTTCCTCGGGACGTGGACCCCGGGCGTCTGGCTCCGCGCGATGCCCGCCATGGTCGGTACGGCGGCCCTCGATCGCGTGCTCGCCCTCGTCGGCGTCAGCACCGATCAGCTACCGTCGCTCCTCGCGGACAGCCCACCCGGCGCATCTGGCGTCACCGTGCTGCCCTACCTCTCGGAAGCCGGCGAACGCGCGCCGTTCGTCGACACGCGCGCCCGCGGCACGATCGACGGCATCTCGCTGTCCACGACGACCGCCGACCTGGTCCGCGCGACCTGCGAAGGCATCGCGTACGCCGCTCGGCACTGCCTCGATGCAGCAGGGTGGACCGGCCGCGTGACGGTGTGTGGGGGTGGTGCGCGGAGCAGCGAGTGGACCCAAATCCTCGCTGACGTACTGAATGCGCCGCTGCACACCGCCGAGGCCGAGCAGGTTGCGGCGCGCGGAGCCGTGATCTGTGCGCGCCGTGCGGTCGACCCGGACAGCGCCGGCGCGGAGTGGATCGCGGAGACCCGCCAGGTCGACCCGGATCCGGAGCGCGCCGCGTTCTACGCCGAGGGATACGCCCACTACCTGCGCCGCATCGACGCGGCCCGCCCGCGCTGGTCCGACCCAGCACCTACTTTCCCAGGAGTTCGATGAGAACCGTCAAGACCCTGCTCGCCGGCGATCACTTTGTCCGCAACGATCTGCTGGCCGCGGCCCTCGGCACGATCCCGGACGTCGGGTTCGAGTTCCGCGAGCTGACGCTGCCCTGGCCGCTGACGCCGTACGGGCGCGTTGCCGAGGTGGACGAGGCCAGTGACGTGGAGGACCAGCTGATCGAGGCGCTGGCCGGGGTCGAGCTCGCGGTCACCCAGATGGGCCCGTTCACCGAGCGAGTGCTGGACGCGGCGCCCGACCTGCGTTTCCTGGTCGTCTGTCGCGGCGGTCCGGTGAACGTGAACGTGGCGGCCGCTGCGAAGCGCGGGATCGCCGTCGCGTCGACGCCGGGCCGGAACGCGGTCGCGGCTGCCGAGCACGCGATCGCGCTGATGATGGGGGCCCTGCGCAACCTTCCGCGACTGCAGAAGACCCTCGAGCAGGGCGAGTGGCGCTCCGATCTCTACGCGTACAACGAGTGCGGCGTCGAGCTCGACGGCTCGACAGTCGGCCTGATCGGGTACGGCGCGATCGGGCAGCGCGTCGCTCGGGTCCTGCTCGCCTTCGGCGCCCGGGTGTTGGTCGCCGACCCGTTCGTCGATCAGGCCCCGGACGGCATCGAGCTCGTCGAACTGGACGAACTGCTGCGGCGCTCGGACGTGGTGAGTCTGCACGCGCGACTCACCGACCAGACCCGCGGAATGATCGGTGCCGAACAGATCGCGTCGATGCCACGTGGCGCCGTACTCGTGAACACCGCGCGCGGCGGGTTGCTCGATTACGACGCGACGGTGGGCGCGCTGGAGTCCGGGCAGCTCGGGGCCGCGGCGTTCGACGTGTTCCCGGCCGAGCCGCTGCCGACGGGCTCGAGGCTGCTGACCGCTCCAAACATCGTGATGACGCCGCACCTGGCCGGCGCCACCCGCCAGACCGCGCACCGGGCCGGCTCGATCGCCGCCGAAGCCGTCGCCGCGTTCCTCAACGGAAAGGACCCCGTAGGACTGGTGTCCGCGTAAGCCGGGCATCGGACTCGAATCATGAAACTCCAAACGTCCAGTACCTGGACCGAACTCCTGCTCCTGCTGATCGCGTTCGTGCTCTCGATGCTGATCGGCATCGAGCGCCAGATGCGGCAGAAGAGCGCCGGCATGCGGACGCACACCCTGGTCGGCACCGGCGCCGCACTCTTCACCCTGGTCTCCGGTTTCGGCTTCACCGCCGTCCTGGGGACGGACGTGAACCTGGACCCGTCCCGGATCGCGGCCCAGATCGTCTCCGGCGTCGGCTTCCTCGGCGCCGGCGTGATCTTCATGCGCCGTGACGTCGTCCGCGGGCTCACCACGGCGGCGACGATCTGGATGACGGCCGCGATCGGGATGGCCTGCGGCGCCGGCATGCCGGTCCTCGCGGTCGCCGCGACCGTGCTGCACCTCGTCGCCGTCGGCCCGTTCGCCCGGCTCGCCCGCTTCCTGCCGTCCCCGGACCGCCGCCGCACAGTGACAGTGCGGTACGACGACGGCGCCGGCGTACTCCGGTCGATCCTGTCGACCGCGACGTCTATGGGTTTCGAGGCGTCGGTGCTCGGGACCGAAGTACACCGGGACGGGTCGCGACCACAGGTGCGGGCGTCGATGCGGTTCTCCGGCCGGCCGCCGCTGCAGAACCTGGTGCTCGCGCTGGACGACCTGGACGGGGTCACCGGGGTGCGTTTGCGCAACGACGAGGATGATTGAGATCATCAGCTAAGCTGATGGTATGCCTGCTTCGGATGCTGCCGCCCACGAGATCCGTACCAGCCTCTTCCGCCTGGTCCGGCGGTTGCGTCAGGAGCGGCCCGAGGGGGAGCTGAGCTACTCCCAGCTCAACGCGCTCGGGTGGTTGGAGCGCGAGGGTCCGAAGACCAACGCGGAGCTGGCGGCTGCCGAGCGGGTCACGCCGCAAACCATGATGCGCGCGACCACCGAGCTGGTCACCGCGGGGTTGATCAGTCGTGCTGACAATCCCGCCGATCGACGGCAGGTACTGCTGAAGATCACCGCCGCCGGGACCACGCTCGTCCGCGAGGACCGCCGGCGCCGCGACACCTTCCTCGCCAAGGCGATGGACACGACGCTCACCCCCACGGAGCAGGACCTCCTGCACCTAGCCGCGCGCCTCATGGACAAACTCTCCGAGGTGCCGCAGTGACCAGCACCTGGGGTGCGGCGCGCACACAAAATAGATCGCCGCCACCAGGGTGGGTGGGGGTCACAAGCACCCACGGGGGGGGGGGGGAGCGGGGCG
>NZ_JBSHBJ010000001.1:62669-122286 GCF_053611945.1 Kribbella sp. NPDC054772
CCCCCCCCCCCCCCCCCCCCCGGCCACCCCCCCGCGCCCCACAGGCAAACACACCCCCCGGGGCCCCATTCCACCCCCGCGGGGGCCCCCACCACCCTTTGGGGGGCCGCCTATTGTGTTGGTGCGGGCTCAAAGTCCGCCGCGAGGGAGGTGCGGCGTGACGAAGGTGGTGGAGGAGCGGGTCGCGACGGGGGTGCCGGCTCGGTACGCGTCGTCGGTCGGGCTCGGGACGTTGTTGCAGCCGCTGAACTCCTCGATGATCGCGGTCGCGCTGGTGGCGATCGGCGCGGACTTCCACGCCGGGACGGAGACGCAGTGGCTGGTCTCCGGGCTCTATCTCGCGACTGCAGTGTCGGCGCCGACCGCCGGACGGCTGGCTGATCTGCTCGGGGCCCGGCGCGTGTTCCTCGCTGGGTTGGTGCTGGTCGCGCTGGTGTCCGCGCTGGCGCCGCTGTCGCCGAGCCTCGGCTGGCTGATCGCCGCGCGCGTTCTGCTCGGCATCGGCACCGGCGCGCAGTTCCCGTCCGGCGTTGCGATGATCCGTCGCATCGCCGACCGCCGAAAGGCCTCCGCGGTCGGTGCCCTCGGGCTGCTGTCCGTCTTCGCTCAGACCTCGGCGGCGCTCGGCCCCAGCGTCGGTGGCTTCCTGGTCGGCGCGTTCGACTGGCAGGCGATCTTCCTCGTGAACCTCCCGGTCGCCGCGATCGCAGGCATCGCCGTACTGCGCCTCGTCCCCAAGGATCCGCCGCGGCCCGCGGATGACGACCGGAAGCTCTGGCGTGAGATCGACCTTCTCGGGCTGGTCCTCTTCACACTCGCGATGACCGCGCTGATGCTCGTCCTGCTCTCGCTGACCACGCGTCCGATCTGGTGGTTGCTCGCGCTGGCAGTCCCGCTGACGGCCGTCTTCATCATCTGGGAGCGACGCTCCAGCAGCCCGTTCGTCGACGTACGACTGCTCGCCCGCAGCGCACCACTCTCCCTCGGCTACCTGCGCACGATGCTCACGTACGTCGCCTTCTATGCGATCTTCTACGGTCTGCCCGGGTGGCTCGAGCAGGGCCGTGGTCTCGATCCGACGCAGGTCGGCCTGATCGTCCTCCCGATCGCGACTCTGGGAGCGATCACCGTCGCGATCGCGACCCGGCTCGCCCGCAATCACGGTCCCCGACTGCTCCTCGTCATCGGTTCGGCCGGTCTGTTGATCGGCGGCGCCGCCCTCGCCTTCGGAGTCCACGCCGGTACGCCGATCGTGGTCCTGGTGCTGATCAGCGCGATCCTCGGCGTACCCAACGGATTCAACGGGCTCGGCAACCAACTGGCCGTGTACCGCGCCGCGCCGCCCGAGGTCGCCGGCGCCGCGGCGGGCCTGTTCCGAACCTCGCAGTACGTCGGGGCAAACCTGGCCGCCGCGGCGATCGCGCTCGTGTTCGCCGGGCCTGCGACCGACGGCGGACTGCACCGGCTCGGGCTGCTCGTCGGCGGGATTGCAACGATTCTGCTTCTGGATGTGATCTTCGTGAGAAAATCACAGTGATTCTCTATACGTAACCATCGTTCGGTGATAATTTCACCGGCATGCCCGCAGCCCTGAACCTCCTTGACCTGCGTGAGCTGGCCGTTCGGCTGGCGACCGCAGCGGGTGCGGAGCTCCTGGCTCGTCAACAGAGTCTGTCGATCGATGCGGCCGGTGTCGAAACCAAAAGTTCTGTCAGCGATCCGGTCAGCGCGGCCGATCGTGCATCGGAGAAGCTGATCACCGACGGCATCACCGCGGAACGCCCCGGCGACGGACTGCTCGGCGAGGAAGGTGCTTCCCGCCCCTCGACCACCGGCCTGACCTGGGTGATCGACCCCCTCGACGGCACGGTCAACTATCTGTACGGCCGGCTCGACTGGTGCGTCTCGATCGCCGTCGAGGACGCGGACGGCGCTCTCGCCGGCGTGGTCCACCAACCGCGCACCGGGACGACCTGGTCCGCTACCCGCGACGCCGGCGCCTACCGCGACGGCGAACGGCTGGGTCCGCCGCGGCAGTCCCAGCTGGACACGGCTCTCGTCGGTACGGGCTTCTCGTACCTGCCCCATCGCCGCGCCGAACAGGCCGAGATCCTCTGCCGGCTGCTGCCCTCCGTCCGCGACATCCGCCGCGGTGGATCCGCCGCCCTCGATCTCTGCGCGGTCGCCGACGGTACGGCGGACGCGTATTACGAGCACGTCATCCAGCCGTGGGACGTCGCCGCCGGCGCCCTGATCGCCCGCGAGTCCGGCGCGACCGTCGTCCGCGGACCCGGAACGGCTTTCGAACAAGGCATTCTGGCTGCCGCCCCTTCGGTGGCAGCCCCGCTTCTGGAACTACTGAGGAGGTCGGTGTGACGGTAGTTGACCTGCCGGCCCGGACCCATCCGGACGAACAAAAAATTGCCCAAGGCAATGATCAGCTCAAACGCCGAAGGCGTCGTGAGTACGGGCTGTTCGCGCTGCTGGTGGCGCCGAACCTGCTGGTGATCGCAGTCTTCGCGTACTGGCCGATCATCTACAACGCGTTCCTCAGTCTGACCGACTGGAACATGATCGCCGCACGCCCGAAATTCGTCGGGCTCGCGAACTACGGCCGTACCCTGACCGACCCGGCGTTCCACAAGACGCTGTGGGTGACGGTCGTGTTCACCGGCCTGATCGTGGTCGGCAGTCTGGTGATCGGGCTGGCGCTCGCGTTCCTCTTCAACCTGCCGCTGAAGGGCCGCGGGGCGGTCCGGACGATCGCGTTCGCGCCGCACATCCTGTCCGGCGCGGCGGTCGCGACCATCTGGGCGTTCATCTTCGACCCCGGGTACGGCCTGATGCGGGCGCTGATCGAACCGTTCGGCGCCGAACCGCCGGACTGGATGAACAACTCCGACTGGGCACTGCCGGGTCTCGTCATCGTCTACCTGTGGAAGAACGTCGGCTTCGCCGCGCTGATCTACCTCGCCGGCCTGCAGGGCCTGCCGAAGGAGCTCGACGAGGCGGCGGCGATCGACGGCGCGTCGACCTGGACCCGGTTCCGGTCGATCAAGCTGCCGCTGCTTGCCCCGATCACCTTCTTCCTGTTGATCACCACGGTGATCGGTACGTTCCAGGCGTTCGACGTGATCGCGGTGATGACCGGTGGTGGCCCTGGTGACGCCACCACCACGCTCAGCTGGTCGATCTACAACGAAGGTTTCCAGGCGTTCAACGCGGGCCGCGCGGCGACGCTGTCGATCATCATGTTCGTCATCCTGCTGGTCGTCACCACGGTGCAGGCCCGGGTAATGGAGAGGCGGGTGCACTACCGATGAAGACACGCGCGATCCAGTACGTCGTACTGATCGGTGTGGCGGCCGTGTTCCTCGGACCGCTCTACTGGTTGCTGTCGACGGCGGTCAAACAGCCGACCGAGATCTACCAGTGGCCGCCGGCCTGGTGGCCGCATTTCACCTGGGAGAACTTCAGCCTGGCGTGGAAGGCCGCGCCGTTCGACCGGTTCTTCCTGAACTCCACGATCATCACCGTCGTCGGTACGGCGCTGAAGGTGGTGAACGCGGTCCTGACGGCGTACGCCTTCGCGTACCTGCGGTTCCCGTTCAAGAAGATCCTGTTCTTCCTGGTGCTCGGCGCGATGATGGTGCCCGGTCACGTGACCCTGCTGCCGAACTACCTGACGGTGGCGTCGCTCGGCTGGATCAACACGTACGCCGGGCTGATCATCCCGGGCATCGGGTCCGCGTTCGCGACGTTCCTGATGCGGCAGCACTTCCTGACGCTGCCGACCGAGGTGACGGACGCGGCCGCTGTCGACGGCGCGGGACACCTGCGCACGCTGTGGCGCGTCGTACTGCCGATGTCGCAGCCGATGCTGATCACCGTCGTCGTGATCACCGCGGTGGAGGAGTGGAACAACTTCGTCTGGCCGCTGATCGTCACCAACACCGCGTCGATGCGGACCCTGCCCGTCGGGCTGCTGATCCTCAAGGACGAGGAGGGTCTCGCCGCCTGGGGCACGATCATGGCCGGAACGCTGCTCGTACTGGCGCCGATGCTGCTGATCTTCCTGATCGCCCAGCGCTACATCGTCGGCGGCATCACGGCCGGAGCTCTGAAGGGATGAGCATGCGACGTCGTACTTTCCTCGGAGTCACCGCAGGACTCTCGCTGGCCGGATGTGGCTACCGTTCGGTCGACGCGATCTACTCGCAGCCGGCCGGATCCGTGCCGAAGCAGTACGCGAACCGCACCCGGGTGGTGCTGTGGTCGTCGTACGGCGGCGTGAACGGCAAGGCGGTCGGCAAACTCGTTGACAAGTTCAACGAATCGCAACAGGACGTGTACGCCGAGGTGCAGTTCCAAGGCAGTTACGACGACGTGGCGCAGAAGGTCGCGGCCGCGCTGGTCGCGAAGCAGGCGCCGGATCTCGCCGTACTGTCCGATGTCACCTGGGAACGGTTCTTCCTGAACGACGCGCTCGAGCCGCTCAACGACCACTTCACCGACGGCTTCGGTCCGGGGGTCTACCAGGAGAAGCTGTTCGGCGAGTACGTCGTGAAGGGGCAGAGCTGGGCGGTGCCGTTCGCCCGCAGTACGCCGATCCTCTACTACAACCGCGACGCGTTCGCGAAGGCCGGGCTGCCGGATCGCGCACCGCGGACCTGGAGCGAACTGCGCTCGTGGGTACCCGAGCTCGCGAAGGTGCAGTCGGGTGGACGGTCGATGCGGACGATCGCGTTCGCGAAGATCGACGGCGACTGGCAGTTCCAGGGGAACGTGTGGCAGTTCGGTGGCGCGTACTCCAAGGGGCTGGACGTCACGATCGACGAGGCCGGTGCGGTCGCGGCCGGCGAGTGGCAGCGGTCGATGGTGCACGATCTCGGGGCGGCGTACATGGCGAGCAGCCCGAGCACGGACTTCGCGAACGGGCTGGTCGGCGTGATCCAGGAGTCGACCGGTGGCATGAAGACCATCACCAGCAAGGCGAAGTTCAAGGTCGGCGCCGGGTTCATCCCGTCGGAGGTCGCGGCCGGGATCGCCACCGGTGGCGGCGGGATCGGCATGCTGCGGAACATCTCGACCGAACGCAAGCAGGCCGCGGCGAAGTTCCTGGCGTTCCTCGCGCTGCCCGAGAACTCGGCGTGGTGGACCACGCAGACCGGTTACCTGCCGGTGGTGAACAAGGCCCGCGAGGACGCCGAGCTGAAGAAGCTGATCGCCGAGCAGCCGAACTACGGTGTGGCGATCGCCCAGCTGGCCAACGCGCGCCAGCAGGACGGGATCCGGCTGTACGGGCGGAACGCGAACGTGTCGATCTACACCGGGCTGCAGCAGATCTACGCGGACAACGCAAAGCCCCAGAAGGTCTTCGGTTCGGTCGCGAAGCGGCTCGAGGCGATCGGCGACGAGGTCAAACGGCTCTACGAGGAGAAGGTTCTGTGATCATCACCGGCCACCGGGGCGCACTCGGGACGGCACCGGAGAACACGCTGCGATCGTTCCGGAAGGCGGTCGCCGACGGCTGCGACGAGATCGAGCTCGACCTGCGGGTCAGCGCCGACGGCGAGCTCGTGATCATGCACGACGCGACCGTCGACCGGACGACGTCCGGAACCGGCGAGATCGCGGCGCTGACGCTCGCCGAGATCCGGGCGCTCGACGCGGGCGAGGGCGAGCAGGTGCCGACCTGGTCGGAGGTGGTCGCCGCGGTGGACATCCGGATCCAGGCGGAGGTCAAGGCGGAGGCCGCCGTACCGCTGCTCGCGCAGTCCCTGAAGTCCGACCCGGCTTTGGCCGCGCGGACCGTGGTGACGTCGTTCCACCCGGAGATCCTGGTGGCTGTGCGCGAGCTGTTCCCGGAGGTCGAGACCGGGCACATCTTCGGCCGTACGCCGGAGATCCGCGAGGTGATCGCCCGAACCCGGGCGGCCGGGGCGACCTGGTCGATGTGCGGCCTCGCGGGCCTCACCGCCGAGGGGATCGCGGAGCTGCACACCGCCGGCCTGAGAGCCACCGCCTGGCCGGTCCCCGACGCCGCAACCCTCGCCGAAGCCACCGCCCTAGGCGTCGACGGCGTCACGACCGACAACCCGCATCTGCTCGGCGCGAGCTGACCCCGGATCTCCAGGCCATCACAATCCCGTCTTTCGGACGTCCTCCCGCGGAGCCGACGCCGCGGAGCCCGATGGTGATGGCCTGGCGGTCCGCCGTGTCCTGTGTCACACGAATCAACGTCCGAATATGTTCTTCCGTGGAACATAAATGTGTGATTGCCTTGGCGTCATGGGAATCAGCATCGGTGTGGTCGGAGCCGGCCAGTTCGCCCCCTCCTTCCTGCGGCTGTGGTCCGCGCATCCTGACGTCTCCGAGGTCCGCCTGACCGACGTCGTCCCGGAGCGGACCGCCGAGATGGCCGCCAAGCAAGGCATCACGGTCACGCACGCGTCGTTCGAGGAGATGCTCGAGTCGGACGTGGACGCGGTCGCGATCTTCACCCAGCGCTGGCTGCACGGTGAGATGGCGATCAAGGCCCTCGAGGCCGGGAAGCACGTCTACTCGACGGTCCCGATGGCGATCGAGGCCGACCAGATCGCCCGGATCATCGAGCTCGTCAAGGAGACCGGGCTCACTTACATGATGGGTGAGACCAGCTTCTACTACCCGTCCTCGGTGTACTGCCGGCAGAAGCTCGCCGACGGCGCCTTCGGCCGGGTGTTCTACTCCGAGGGCGACTACGTCCAC
The DNA here is from genome assembly GCF_053611945.1 of Kribbella sp. NPDC054772. Classification (NCBI taxonomy): domain Bacteria; kingdom Bacillati; phylum Actinomycetota; class Actinomycetes; order Propionibacteriales; family Kribbellaceae; genus Kribbella; species Kribbella sp. NPDC054772. The sequence continues at coordinate 69,420 of NZ_JBSHBJ010000001.1, forward strand.
GACATGGACCTCGGGTTCTACGCGGCGTACCAGTACTCCGGTGGCGAGGACTGGAAGAAGACCGCCTCGTTCCCGCCGCTGCTCTACCCGACGCATGCCGTCGGCAACGTTCTGTCGGTGACCGGTCAGCACGCCACCCACGTGTCGGCGATCGGCGTCAAGGACGACCGCGGCGACGGTGTGTTCGACAAGGACGTCAGCCAGTTCGACAACGACTTCTCGAACGCGACCGCGTTGTTCAAGCTCGCCGACGGCAGCATCATGCGGACCAACGAGATGCGCCGGGTCGGGTACCCGTCGCACATCCGCGAGTCGCGGCTGCGGGTGTTCGGTACCGAGGGCAGCTTCGAGCAGCTCGCGACCACGACCCTGTGGCAGAACAAGGAAGGCGTCGAGGACGTCTCCAACCTGATGGAGACCAAGCCGAGCGGCTCGCACGACGACGCCGACCTGGCGAACGTCGACCCGGCGCTGCGCGACGCGTTCCGGTCCGGCCTGTCGCCGGTCCACGACCGCTCGCGGCTCCCGAAGGAGTTCGCCGGCCTGCACAACGGCCACGAGGGCTCGCACCACTTCCTCGCCGACGACTTCGTCCGCGCGGTCGCCGACAAGGCCCTGCCGCCGATCAACGCCTGGGTCTCGGCCCGCTACACGCTGCCCGGCATCTACGCGCACCAGTCCGCGCTCCAGGGCGGCGTACAGCTGGAGATCCCCGACCACGGCGACGCCCCGGCCTGAACATAAGAACGGGTAGTGGTCGGCTTCGCCGTGACTCGCCGAGCGTGAGCGCCCGCCGAATCCGGCCGAACAGCCGACCACTACCCGTCCTTCGGTACACCTCCTCTGTTTGCCGGGGTTTCTGTCAGCGACTACGACGTGGCGGGGCGCCGTTGGAGTGATGTTCAGGTCCGCGACGCTCACTCGGGTTGCGGCGTACCCGGCGGGACCGTAGGAACGACCTATGACCCTGCGACGCCTGGGCCTGCCCGCCCTCTGTCTGTCCCTGACCCTTGGTGGCACCACCGCGATCGCCACCCCGCCGACCGACCATCTCCCGCTCGGGCCGGCCAACCTCACCGAGACCCGTGACACCCGGACGCTGCAGCCGGGTGTCACGCTCACGACGATCGTCCGCGGCCAGAGCGACAGCTCCGCCGGCTGGACGGTCGAGATCTCGATCCCGTCGTCCTCGCCCGACCCGGACGCACCGGCTGCCGCGTTGTCCGATCGGGTCGGTGCCGACAAGGCCGCCGACAAGCTGCGCGCGGCCGGTCTGGAGCCGCGCGTCGAGGACGTGCCGACACCGAAGCTCGCCGACGCCGGCGGGAACAGCCTGGGGTACCGCGTGCGTGTCGGGCTGTTCGCGACCAAGGCGGAAGCCGACGCACTGCGGACCAAGGTGATCGCGGCCGGGCTGAACGGTTCGAGCCTCTACACGGGCTGGGACGGCGAGCCGGACGACGTGGCGGGTTCGACCGGGCCGTGGCATGTGCAGGTGCTGACGATCGACCCGAAGACGTTCCGCGGCACGCTCGACGCGACGTACGGCCCCGACATCGAGCAGCGCGAGACGACCAGCACCCTCGCGACGCTGACCGGCGCGACGGCCGCGATCAACGCCGGCTTCTTCGTCCTCGACCCGAAGTCCGGTGCGCCTGGTGATCCGGCAGGCGTCGGGGTGTACGACGGCCGACTGGTCAGCGAGCCGACGAACGGCCGGCCCGCACTCGTCCTCGGTCCGAGTGGTACGTCGGTCGACCGCTTCACCTGGCGCGGGACCGTCGGCAAAGACCTGCCGCTCGACGGGCTCAACCGCGTACCGGGCCTGATCCGCAACTGCGGCGGTACGGCGGACGACCTGCCGACCGCGAAGCCGCTGCACGACACCACCTGCACCGACCCCGACGAACTGATCGCGTTCGACCCGTCGTACGGCGTCTCCACCCCGAACGGACCCGGCGCCGAGGCGATCCTCAACCGCCGGGGCATCGTCACCGCCATCCGGACCACTCGCGGTGGCGCGATCCCCGAGGGCGGCCGGACCGTTCAGGCGACCGGGAACCTGGTCGCTCCGCTGCTCGCCGCGGCCACGGTCGGGAAGCCGCTGTCGATCCGGTCGACCCTGCTCAACGATCACGGTCGCCCGGTCCCGCTGACCCGGCGTACGACGATCGTCAACGGCGGACCGGAGTTGGTTCGCGACGGACGGATCCACGCGACCGCGGCGGCGGACGGGATGGTCCAGGCCACCCCGAGCTTCTACTACGGCTGGGTCCACAAGCGGAACCCGCGCACGATCGCCGGCGTCGACGACCACGGCCGCACCGTCCTGATCACCGCCGACGGCCGCAACGTGAACAGCCTCGGCCTGTCCATCTCCGAGGCCGCCGCGGTCGCCAAGTCCTTCCACCTCCGCGAAGCCATCAACCTGGACGGCGGCGGCTCCACCACCATGGTCGCCGACGGCAAAGTCCTCAACACCCCGTCCGACGCCGCCGGCGAACGCCCGGTCGGCGACGCGCTGGTGATCACGAAGTAGGTACCGCGATCAGGTCCAGGTCACGCCACGGGAGCAGACGGACGGCAACCGCGGATCGGTTCTCGAGTTCGGCGTGCAGCAATCGATGGACGCCATCGAGGATCGTGACGCGGTTGTCGAGGCGGGCGAGGGCGTCGAGCGGATGGATCAGATCGGCGGCCAGGGTTCGGTCGTACTGCTCCCGATAGGTCACCGGGTCCGCCGCGACCTGGCGTGGCGTGACCTGGAACGGCTTCCCGGCGTACGCCCAGAACGGGAGGTCGAGATGGTGCCTGAGGGCTTCGACGGGCATCGACACCACGGGCAGATCGAGTGCGTGCAGAAGCTCGAGATCCCACTGGAAGTCGAGGATGTACGCCGACAGTTCCTCGGGCACCGCGAGGGGGAACGGGCGCCGGTTCACTCGTAGATTCGGCGGAGCCGGAGCGTCATCGAGTTCTCGATGTGGTGGGTCATCGCGGCTTCCGCGGCCGTCGGGTCGCCTGAGGTGATGGCGTCGACCAGGGTGCGGTGTTCGGTGAGGACCTCGGGGCCGATGTCGCGGTCGTAGTGCAGACGGAAGATGTGCAGGTGGCAGTGGGTGCGCTCGAACGCGAGCCGGACCTGCTCGCTGCCGGACAACGACGCGATCAGCGAGTGGAACCGGTTGTCGTGGGCGGTCAGTGACTTGTAGCCGGCGTAGTCGATCGACGTGGGCTCGACGGCGTTCGCGAGCTCGGCGCGCAGCCGGGTCTCGCCCTCGGCATCGATGCGTTCGGCGGCGCGGTGCGCGGCCCAGGGCTCGAGCAGCAGCCGGAAGCGGTACAGGTCGTCGAACTCCGCCAGCGTGAGCAGCGGCGTCGCGCGGTACCCCTTCAGCGGCTCCTTGACGGCGAGCCCCTCGGACTCCAGCCGCGCGAGCGCCTCGCGGACGGGCGTCGACGAGACCTGGAACTCTCGCGCCAGCCCGTCGATGGAGATCCGGGCGCCGGGGCGGATGACGTGGTCCATCAGCATTGTCTTGATGGCCTCGTACACGTCGTCGGCCAGCATCTGCCGTCGCAGCAGCCGCCGGTCCACGGGTGCGATCGGCTCCTGCCCCGCCGTCTCAGCCATCAGCTGTCTCCGGATCTGGTCGCGGTCTTGACCCCACCGGTCAGGTTTCGGCAGGGTAACACTGGTAATCATGCATCATGCACGATTCTGGGCCGAGTGAGCTACGGGAAGGCGCGAACGATGGTGAGGTTCGAACAGATCGGCGTCCTGCCCGAGCCGGGTGACAACGTCGCGATCGCGTCCCGCCGGCTGGACGCCGGGACGCAGGTCGAGCTCGACGGTACGACGGTCACGCTGCCGCACACCGTGCTCGAAGGGCACCGCTTCGTGGTCACCCCGGTCGCGACCGGCAACGCCCTGACCTCGTGGAACACCGCATTCGCGCGCGCGTCCCGCGACCTGGTTCCGGGCGACTACGTCTGTACGCCGACCAGCCTCGCCGCGGTCACCGCCCGTGGTGTCGACGGCCTCCCGGAGGAACCGTCCGCGACCAACGAGCCGCTCGACCCGTACGAGCTCGACGAGTCCGCGCTGACCTTCGGTGCCCAGGTGACGAGCGTCGAGCAGCCCGGAACGTTCCTCGGCTACCCGCGTGAGCAGGGCCCGGCGGGCACCCGGAACCACGTCGTACTGCTGGCGACCAGTTCGCGGAGCAGTGGGTTCGTCACCGAGCTCGCGCGGCGCTTCGACGGTGCGGCCGCGGGCGATGGCGTCGTACCGGTGGCGCACACCGAGGGTGGCGAGGACGAAGTACCGAACAACCTGCACTTCCTGCTCGCGACGCTGGCCGGCTTCACGCTGAACCCGAACGTCGGCGCCGTCCTGATCGTCGACACCGAGGGCGACGTGGTCTCGGGCGACGCGATCAAGGAGTTCATGGTCGAGCACGGGTACCCGTCGCTCAAGGTGCCGCACGCGTATTTCACCCGGGAGCACGGTTTCGAGACCGACCTCACGGCCGCCGGCGCGCAGATCGAGCCGTGGCTGCCGATCGTCGACGCGCAGCAGCGCCAGGAAGTCCCGCTCGCGGACCTGAAGATCGCTCTGCAGTGTGGCGGCTCCGACGCGTTCTCCGGTATCTCGGCCAACCCGCTCGCCGGTCAGGTCAGCGCCGAGGTCATCCGGCACGGCGGTACGGCGGTGCTCGCGGAGACCGACGAACTGATCGGTGCCGAGCCGTACGTCCTGCAGAACGTCCGCGACCTCTCGACCGCGAAACGCTTCCTCGCCACCATCAAGTCGTTCAAGGAACGCGTCGGCTGGCACGGCCACACCGCCGAGGGCAACCCGTCCGGCGGCAACGTGTACCGCGGCCTCTACAACATCGTGCTGAAGTCGATCGGCGCCGCGCGCAAACTGCCCCGCGAAGTACGCCTCGACCACGTGATCGATTACGGCGAACCGCTGCCCGGCGACGGCTACATCTTCATGGACAGCCCCGGCAACGACCTGGAGTCGGTGGCCGGCCAGATCGGCAGCGGCTGCAACCTGATCTTCTTCACCACCGGGAACGGCTCGATCACCAACTTCCCGTTCGTCCCGACGCTGAAGTTCGTCACCACCAGCGCGCGGTACAAGCGCCTGCAGGCCGAGATGGACGTCGACGCGGGCAAGTACCTGACCGGTACGTCGATGCCCGATCTGACCGCGGAGACCTTCGACCTCGTGGTCCGGGTCGCGTCCGGCGAGAAGAGCGCAGGCGAACGCGCCGGCCACAGCCAGGTGTCGATCTGGCGGAACTGGAAGCAGACCGGCCCGGTCGAAGGCGTCTCGATCACCACCGACGGCCGGATGAGCCGCAAGCTCGCCGACCTGCCGGCCGAGGACCGCGACGCTCCGCTCGACGGTCGGCCGCACGCGGGTCTGACCTCCGACGGCCGCACTCTCACCGAACTCCTCAGGGTCGACGACCGACTGGTCCCCGAGGCCGTCGGCCTGATCCTGCCGACCAGCCTCTGCTCCGGCCAGATCGCGCTGCGAATCGCGGCCCAGGCGGAGCTGGAGAGGTGGGCCGGCGACTCGGTCACCCGGATGGTCGCCCTGCCGCACACCGAGGGCTGTGGAAGCAGCGGCGGCGCCTCCGAGGAGACGTTCGCGCGGATCATGCTCGGGTACCTGCTGCACCCGAACACCCGGATGGCGCTGCTCCTCGAGCACGGCTGCGAGAAGACGCACAACGACTACTTCCGCTCGCGCCTGGTCGAGGCCGGCGCCGACCCGTCCCGCTTCGGCTGGGCGAGTATCCAGGCCGACGGTGGTCTGGACGCGGTCGGCGGCCGGGTCAAGGACTGGTTCAGCAGCTTCGACATCCCCGCACCGGCCGACGAGGACGGCAACCTCGGCGCGCTGACGATCGGTCTCGAAGCCCGCGGTCCGTTCTCGGACGCGACCGCCGAAGCGCTCGCGCTGATCGGCCGTGAGATCGTCGGCTCCGGCGGTTCGGTCGTCCTCTCGTCACGCGGCGCACTCCTCGCCCACGACGCCTTCCGTACGGCGGCCTTCGGGTCGACCGACCCGGTGGGTCCGACCGTCGCGCACGGGCAGCGCCTCGCCGCACCGGGCTGGCACGTGATGCGGATGCCCGGCACGGACTGGATGGAGACCGCGACCGGGTTCGGCGCGACCGGCGTCCAGCAGATCCTCGCGCATGTGGCCGGCGGTACCTTGTCGGCGCAGCGGTTCGTCCCGGTCGTTGAATTCAGCAACGATCCCGAGACGGTGGCGACGTACGGCGACGACCTGGACGCGGTGGCCACCGGTGACGCGGCCGAACAGGCCCGGATCGGTCTGGACACGATCGCCGCCGTCGCCAGTCGCCGGCTCGTCCCCAAAGCGGTTGCGTCCGGCAACGTTGGTTTCCAGATCACCCGTGGTCTGCTCGGTACCTCGATGTGAAAGGTTCGTCCATGCACCTGGTCCGTTATCTCTCCCCGGTCGACGGTCGCCCTGTCCCTGGTTTGCGCACCGGGGACACGGTGGCTCCACTCGTGGGCGTCAACAGCTTCGCGGAAGTGCTCCAGTTGCCGCTCGACGAGCTGAAGGCCGCCGTCGCCAAGGTCGGCGGCGAGCTGCCGGTCGAGGGGCTGAAATTCCTGCCGCCGCTCGACGGCCGGGGCGAGGTGTGGTGCTCGGGTGTCACGTACGAGCGGTCGCGCGGCGCGCGGATGGAAGAGAGCACCGAGCAGTCGGTGTACGACAAGGTCTACACCGCCGAGCGGCCGGAGCTGTTCCAGAAGGCGCCGGCCTGGCGGGTCGTCGTCGACGGCGAGCCGGTGGGTATCCGCACCGACTCCGGTCACGACGTACCCGAGCCGGAGCTCGCGGTGGTCGCCAACAGTCACGGTGAGATCGTCGGCTTCACGGTCTGCAACGACATGAGCTCGCGATCGATCGAGGGCGTGAACCCGCTGTACGTGCCGCAGGCGAAGCTGTTCGCCGGCGGCTGTGCGCTGGCGTCCGGGATCCGGCCGGCCTGGGAGGTCGCCGATCCGAAGAACCTCGGCATCAAGCTGGTGATCGAGCGCGACGGCGAAGAGGTGTTCGCGGACACCACGTCCACCGCCAAGCTGGTGCGGGAGCTCCAGGACCTGATCGACGTACTGTTCCTGCCGAACGACTTCCCGGACGGCGTGATCCTCGCGACCGGTACGGGCATCGTTCCGGAGCTGGACTTCGCGCTCGCCGAGGGAGACGTGATCACGATCACCATCGACGAGCTCGGCACGCTGACCAACACCGTGGCCACCGGCCGGGAGCCGTTCGCGTTCCTGGCCACCGACAACCTGGAAGGAACGCGATGACGCAGGACACCACCCCCGCCGAGCTGGAGCAGGCACTCGCCGCGGCGGCCGCGGCGGCACCCGCCTTCGGCGCCGCCGAGCCCGTCGTCCGCGCCGGGTGGATCCGCGCCGTCGCGGACGCGCTGGACGCCGCGGCGGGCGAGCTGGTGCCGATCGCGATGCGCGAATCGTCGCTGCCCGAGGCGCGGCTGACGGGCGAGGTCGCCCGCAGTACCGGCCAGCTGCGGATGTTCGCCGACGCGCTCGAAGAAGGCTCGCTGCTCGAGGTCACCATCGACACCAAGGACGCCCAGGCCAAGCCGGTCCCGCGTCCGGATCTTCGGCGCGTACTCGTGCCGCTCGGTCCGGTCCTGGTGTTTGCCGCCAGCAACTTCCCGTTCGCGTTCAGCGTGTGTGGTGGCGACACCGCGTCCGCGCTCGCGGCCGGCTGCCCGGTGATCGTCAAGGCGCACCCGGGCCACCCGGAGCTGTCCGCCCGGACCGCCGAGGTGATGATCGAGGCCCTGAAGGCGGCCGGTGCACCGGACGGAACGTTCGGTCTGATCGCGGGCTTCGACGTCGGCGTCACGGCGCTGAAGGACCCGCGGATCACCGCGGCCGGCTTCACCGGTTCGGTCCCGGCCGGCAAGGCGCTGCACGAGATCGCGGTGACCCGCCCGGAGCCGATCCCGTTCTACGGCGAGCTCGGCAGCCTGAACCCAGTGTTCGTCACGCAGGCCGCGATCGATGCCCGTGGCAACGAGATCGCGAGCGGGTACGTCGGCTCGTTCACGCTCGGCGTCGGTCAGTTCTGCACGAAGCCCGGACTGCTTTTCCTCCCCGCCGGTCACGGTCTGCAGGAGCAGCTCGTGGAGGCGACCGCTGGTGTCGCCGAGGCCCCGATGCTGAACGACCGGATCAGGGACGGTTTCAGCTCCGGTCTCGACCGGCTGGAGAAGGTGGAGGGCGTCCGCGTCTGGTCCGCCGGCCCGGCCACGCTGCTGCAGACCACGGTGAGCGAACTGCTGGCGCGTCGCGACGAGATCCTCGAGGAGTGCTTCGGCCCGGTCTCGATCGTCGTCGAGTACTCCTCGCCCGAGGAACTGAGCGCGGCCATCGAGGCCTTCGAAGGCAACCTCACGGCGACCCTGCACGCGGAGGACTCGGACGCCGAGCTCGCGCGTGAACTGCTCCCGCTGCTGACCGCCCGCGCTGGTCGGGTGCTGTGGAACGGCTGGCCGACCGGCGTCGCCGTGTCCTGGGCCCAGCACCACGGCGGCCCGTTCCCGTCGACGGTCGGCTCGATCCACACCAGCGTAGGGGTGACGGCGGCGCGGCGGTTCCAGCGCCCGGTCGCGTACCAGGACGCTCCCGATGCGGTGCTGCCCGACGTACTCAAGGACTCGAACCCGGCCGGGATCACCCGTCGGGTGAACGGAACCGTGACCACAGGTGAGGTGTCGCGATGACTGACGAACCGACCGTTGACGAACCGGACGAGCCGATCGGCCTGCGGAGTTTCGACCACTGGTTCGGCGAGAAGGGCCGCAACGGGTTCATCCACCGGTCCTGGATGAAGTCGCAGGGCTTCTCCGAGGAGGCCTTCGACGGCCGCCCGGTGATCGGGATCTGCAACACCTGGTCCGAGCTCACGCCGTGCAACGCGCACCTGCGCCGGCTCGCCGACTCGGTCAAGCGCGGCGTGTGGCAGGCCGGCGGGTTCCCGCTGGAGTTCCCGGTGATGTCGCTCGGCGAGACACTGCTGCGGCCGACCGCGATGCTGTTCCGCAACCTGCTCAGCATGGACGTCGAGGAGTCGCTGCGCGGAAACCCGCTCGACGGTGTGGTGCTGCTGACCGGCTGCGACAAGACGACGCCCGGCTCGATCATGGGCGCCGCGAGTGTCGACCTGCCGACGATCGTCGTCACCGGCGGTCCCATGTTGAACGGTAAATTCCGCGGCTGCGACATCGGCTCCGGTACGGCGGTCTGGCGCTTCACGCAGGACCTCAACGCCGGCCGGATGTCGGCCGAGGACTTCGCCGCCGCCGAGGCCGGCCAGTCGCGCAGCAACGGGCACTGCATGACCATGGGCACGGCGTCCACGATGGCTTGTATGGCCGAGGCACTCGGTCTGCAGCTGACCGGGTCCGCGGCGATCCCCGCCGTCGACTCCCGCCGGTACGTCGTCGCGCAGAAGTCCGGGCAGCGGATCGTCGAGATGGTCAAGGAAGACCTGAAGATCAGCGACATCCTCACCCGCGACGCCTTCGCGAACGCGGTCCGGTCGAACGCCGCGATCGGTGGTTCGACCAACTTCGTCATCCACCTGCTCGCAATCGCCGGTCGCGTCGGCGTCGACGTGACGCTGGACGACATCGACCAGTGGGCGCGCGGCGTGCCGTGGCTCGTCGACCTGCAGCCGTCGGGCAAGTACCTGATGGAGGACTTCTACTACGCCGGCGGTTTGCCCGCGGTGCTGAAGGAGATCCTGCCGCTGCTCAAGACCGACGCGATCACGGTCACCGGCAAGACACTCGGCGAGAACGTCGCCAACGCCGAGCGCATCGAGGCGACGTACCCTGGTGCGCCCGCGGGCAGTGAGACGTACGCCGTGATCCGGCCCGTCGGCGACCCGCTGGGCAGTGGCGCGGGAACCGCCGTACTGAAGGGGAATCTCGCGCCGGACGGTGCGGTCATCAAACAGTCGGCCGCGTCCGAGCGGCTGTCGCGGCACCGGGGCAAGGCGCTGGTGTTCAGCAGCATCGAGGACTACGACAAGGCGGTCGAGGACCCGGATCTCGACGTCGACGAGGACACCGTGCTGGTGCTGCAGAACGCGGGTCCGCGCGGGTATCCGGGGATGCCGGAGGTCGGCAACATGACGATCCCGCGGAAGCTCGCGGAGATCGGTGTCGACGACATGGTGCGGATCTCGGACGCGCGGATGAGTGGTACGGCGTACGGGACCGTCGTCCTGCACGTCACGCCGGAGGCCGCTGTGGGTGGGCCGTTGGCGCTGGTGCGGACGGGGGACTGGATCGAGCTCGACGTACCGGCTCGTCGGTTGCATCTGGACGTCTCCGACGAGGAGCTCGAGAAGCGCCGCGCCGACTGGCAGCCACCGACCCCACCGACCGACCGCGGCTGGGCCCGCCTGTACGTCGACCACGTGACCCAGGCGAACCAGGGCTGCGACCTCGACTTCCTGGTAGGCCGCACCGGCTCCGCCGTCGCACGCCAGAGCCACTGATGTCCTGGGGCCCCTTCGAAGCCATCCGTGGGTTGCGGCCCGCGGGTGTGCTTCCGCAGGTCACGCCGATCCGGCGGATCCTCACGGATCTGCCGGTGTCGGCCGACCCGTACGCCGAAGCACAAGCCGTACTCGAACCGCTCCGCTCCCGCATCGTCCCCGACGCCCGGATCGCCGTCACCGCCGGCAGCCGCGGGATCCACGACCTCGTGCCGGTGGTGAAAGCCGTCGTGGACTGGCTCAAGGCAGCCGGCGCGGCGCCGTTCGTGATCCCCGCGATGGGCTCGCACGGCGGCGCCACCGCCGACGGTCAACGCGAGATGCTCGAGGGCCTCGGCATCACTCCGGAGTCCATCGGTTGCCCGATCGAGGCGACGATGGAGACCGTGGTCGTCGGCACGCTGCCCGACGGCACCGAGGTCCACCACGACGCGATCGCCGCCAAAGCAGACGGCGTACTGCTGGTGAACCGCGTCAAACCACACACCGACTTCCGCGGCCCGATCGAGAGCGGGATCGCGAAGATTCTCGCGATCGGTCTCGGCAACCACGCCGGTGCCGCGTCGCTGCACGCCGGTGGCATCCCGGCACTCGGTGGCAACATCGAAGCGGCCGCCCGCATGGTCGTTGCACAAGGCAAGATCCTCGGCGGTCTCGCGATCCTGGAGAACGCCCGCGAGCAGACCGCCGCGGTCGAACTGCTCGAAGCCGACGGGATCGCCGAAGCCGCCGAGAACGGCTTGCTGCAAAGGGCATCCAGCCTGCTCGGGCGGCTGCCGTTCGATCAGCTCGACGTCCTGGTGATCGACGAGCTCGGCAAGGACAAGTCCGGCGCCGGCATGGACACCAACGTGATCGGCCGCTGCTGGGTGCACGGGATCCCGGAGTTCGAGTCGCCGTCGATCGCCGCGATCAGCGTGCACTCGCTGTCGCCGGCGTCGCACGGGAACGCGTCCGGGCTCGGCCTCGCCGATGTCATCCCCGCTCGGTTGCTCGAGCAGATCGACCTGCACGCGAGTTACGTGAACGCGCTGACCTCCGGCGCCGGCGGAGCGCGCCGCTCGCGGCTCCCGATGGTGATGGAGGACGACGCGGCCGCCGTACTCGCGGCCGTGACGATGTCCGGACGGCGGCACTGGTCCGAGCTCCGGCTCGCGCGGATCAAGGACACGCTGTCGCCGAACGAACTGATGGTGACCCCCGCCCTGCTGACCGAGGCGGCCGAACGATTCGACCTGGAGATCACCGGTACGGCGCGGGATCTGGCGCCGACCGGGACGCTCGGAGGATGGAGCGAGAGATGAACCTTCGCGAAGCACGTGCCCTGCTCGCCGACCGCGGTTTCGGTCCCGGGGAGGCGTCCACGAAGACGTTCCCGGACGGATCGCCGTACAAGGTGGAGATCCCGTCGTGTGAGGGGCCGCGGGTGATGACCGCGGTGCTCGAGGAAGCCAAGGAGCGCGGCGTCACTATCGACCGCGTGTCGCAGGGCAGCGGCGTGATGATGCTGACCGACGGCGAGATCGAGGAGATGCTGTCGCTCGGCTCCTCCGCGGGCGTCGAGGTGTGCCTGTTCCTCGGGCCGCGCGGCTCCTGGGACATCGGTGGTCAGGCCAAGGTCTCGGCCGCCGTCGGTGGTGTTGCCCGGGGCAATGACCAGGTCGCGGCGTCGCTGTGTGACGCGTTCCGCGCGGTCGAGCTCGGCGTACGGAGTCTGCTGGTCGGCGACATCGGCGTACTGGAGTTGCTCGGGCAGCTGAAGGTGGACGGCTCGTTGCCGTCGGACCTGGTGCTGAAGACGTCGGTGCTGATGCCGTTGCCGAACGCGCCGACCGCGCACCTGTACGAGCGGCTCGGCGCGACCAGCCTGAACGTGTCGACGGACCTTCCGGTGCCGGTGCTCGCGGAGATCCGCTCGGTGACGACGGTCCCGATCGACATGTACATCGAGGTTCCCGACGACCAGGGCGGGCACGTCAGGTTCTACGACGTACCGGAGATCGTGCGGGTCGCGGCGCCGGTGTACCTGAAGATGGGGCTGCGGAACGCGCCGAACATCTACCCGGTCGGTGCCCACCTCGCCGGTACGGCGGAAGCTCTCGGGCGTGAGCGTGTTCGGCGGGCGGAGTTGATCCTCCGGCTGCTCGCCGAACAGGATGAGGGATGACCGATTCCCTGATCGCGCGGCTGCGGTCCGACCTCGGGGACGCGGCGGTCGTCGACGATCCCGACGTACTGGACAGTCATCGGAACGACCACGCGACGTTCTGCACCGCTGGTCGGCCGCGGGTGCTGGTGCGGCCGTCCAGCACGGCCGAGGTCCAGGCGGTGATGAGGGCGGCATCTGAGTTCCGGGTGCCGGTCGTCACGCAGGGCGCTCGGACCGGACTGTCCGGGGCGGCGAACGCGGTCGACGGCTGCGTGCTGCTGTCGACCTCCCGGCTCGCGCGGATCCTCGAGGTGTCGGTCGAGGACCAGGTCGCTGTCGTGCAGCCGGGAGTGGTGAACGCGGAGCTGTCCCGCGCTGTCCTCGACCAGGGGCTGTTCTACCCGCCTGACCCGTCGTCGTGGGAGATGTCGACGATCGGCGGCAACATCGCGACGAACGCGGGCGGGCTGTGCTGTGTGAAGTACGGCGTGACCTCGGACTTCGTACGCGGGCTGGAAGTGGTGCTCGCCTCCGGTGAGGTCGTCCGGACCGGTCGGCGCGCGGCAAAAGGTGTCGCCGGCTACGACCTGACCCGGTTGATCGTCGGATCCGAAGGAACGCTGGGCGTCGTCACCGAGGCGACGCTCGCGTTGCGGCCCGCGCCCGAAGCGGCGCTGACCGCGGCGGCGACTTTCCTGTCGATCGAGGACGGCATCGCAGCCGCCGCGGCGGTGATGGCCTCGGGACTCCGGCCTTCGTTGCTGGAGTTCCTGGACAAGCCGACGGTGCAGGCGATTCAGAACTACCGCGACATGGGGCTGCCGGCCGAGGCCGCCGCGATGCTGATCGCGCAGTCCGACCGCGGCCCACGGGCGGCAGCGGACGTCGCCCGCATCGCCGAGATCTGTACGGCGCACGGCGCGGTCGACGTCGCCGAGGCGTCGGACGCCGAAGAGTCCCGGATGCTGCTCGAAGCGCGGCGGCTGGTGAACCCCGCGCTGGAGCCGCTCGGCGTGACCTTGATCGACGACGTCTCCGTACCGCGGTCGCAGCTGGTCGCGCTCGTGCGCGGCGTCGCGGAGATCGGTGCGAAGTACCAGGTGCTGATTTGTTGCCCAGGGCACGTAGGTGACGGCAACATGCACCCGACCGTGGTCTTCGACCGCAACGACGCGGCCGCCGAGGTGCGGGCGCTGGAAGCGTTCAGTGCCGTGATGGAACTGGGGCTCCGGCTCGGCGGGACGATCACCGGCGAGCACGGGATCGGCACCCTGAAGGCACGCTGGCTGGAGACCGAACTCGGACCGGTCGGGCTCGAACTGCACCGGCGGATCAAGCAGGCCTTCGACCCCGACAACTTGCTCAACCCTGGAAAGGTACTGCTGTGATCGACGACGTACGGCGGTCCGCATCAGAGGTCCGCCCCTCGCCGCGGCAGGTCGCGTGGCAACGGCAGGAATTGACCGCGTTCGTGCACTTCGGGCCGAACACGTTCACGGACCTGGAATGGGGGACCGGCGTCGACGATCCGGCGGTCTTCGATCCCTCGGCGCTGGACTGCTCGCAGTGGGTGTCGTCGTTGGTGTCCGCCGGGTTCAAGAGCGTGATCCTGACGGCCAAGCATCACGACGGGTTCTGTTTGTGGCCGAGCAAGTTCCTCCCGCATACCGTTGCCGCGTCGCCCTATGAGGGAGACGTGGTCGCTGAGTTGTCGGCTGCTTGCGCGGCGGGCGGACTCGGGTTCGGGGTGTATTTGTCGCCGGCGGATCTCTATCAGGAGAAGGCGCCTGGTGGGTACTACGGGAACGGTAGCCCTGCTGTGCCGTCTGATGTCGGCGGTTCTACCTATGTCGTCGACGAATACAACCGGTTCTATCTGAATCAGTTGCACGAACTTTTGACGGGCTACGGGCCGATCGCCGAGGTGTGGCTGGACGGGGCAAATCCCACTGGCGGTGGGCAGACGTATGCCTATGACGCGTGGTTCGACCTGATCCGGCGGCTGGCTCCGGACGCGACGATCGCGATCGGCGGGCCCGATGTGCGGTGGGTCGGCAACGAGGACGGGTTCGCGCGGGAGACCGAGTGGAGCGTCATTCCCTTTGCGGACGGGCAGATGCTGGCGCAGCAGACCGCCGTTGACGTCGCCGGGCCGGAGCTGCTGGCGCAGGCGGACGAGTTGCGGTGGTACCCGGCGGAGGTCGACGTGTCGATCCGGCCGGGGTGGTTCTACCACTTGAACGAGGACGCCTCGGTGAAGTCGTTGCCGGAGCTACTGGACATTTATCGCCGATCGGTCGGGCGGAACGCCGTACTGCTGCTGAACATCCCGCCGGACCGGCGCGGGCTGTTCGCCGATCCGGACGTCGAGGCGCTGGCCACGTTTGGTGCGGCGGTGCGGTCGTACTACGACGCTGCCGTCGAGCTGCCCGGTGAGATCAACGTGCTCGATCTGCGGGAGGACATCGAAGCGGGTCAGCAGGTAGAGGCGTTCGCGGTCGACGGGTTGATCGACGGGACGTGGACCGAGGTCGCACGCGGTACGACGATCGGCCACCGGCGGTTGCTCACGGTGGATCCGGTCACGCCTGACGACGTCCGTGTCCGAGTGTTGGCTGCTCGGGGCGAAGCGACCGTATCGCTCGCCGTGCACTTCGATCCGACGCTGTAAGTCCCCCTGCCTGGAGTCGAACCAGGGACCGAGCCTTCGGAGGGCCCGGCGAGATTCCGTCACCAGAGGGTCGCCGTACCGAAGGACGGGTAGTGCACCGGCGAAACGCCGTACGCGCTGTCGTGCCCACGCTCAGGTGCTACGCGGCGCGTTGGTACTACCCGTCCTTCTGCACGCTTACTCCTGGACCGAGACCACGCGGATCCAGTCGGAGCATTCCGCGTCGCACCACACGTGATCCCCACGGTGAGCGATCCGGTCGCGCTGCATGTGCCCGCAGGCGAGCAGCACGCGACGCATCGAGTGACCTTGCTGGACCGGAGCACCGGTCCTGCCGCCAGGCACTCGCTTTCTGTTCCTGAGGTCGGCCATGGCCGGTCCTCCTCTCTGTTCCAATCTGTTGTGTCCTACGTGCAGAAGGCAGGATTCGAACCTGCTCAGCCCGAAGGCAACGGATTTACAGCCCGCCCCGCCTCTCCCACGACGGTGCTTCTGCGTACCCCGTACCGGATTCGAACCGGTGATCTCCTGGCTGAGAACCAGGCGTCCTGACCGCTGGACGAACGGGGCGTGGCAGGGTGGCCGGTCGATCCCGGCCACCCAGCGGTGAGAGTGAGATTCGAACTCACGGGCCGACATGTCAGCCGACCGACGGTTTAGCAAACCGCTGCCCCTACCGACAGGCGGATCCCACCTCGCACCGCCCGCCGTCTCCCCTGCCGACGACGGGCGGCTGTGGATAACTTCCGCGCCGACACCCCTGACACTTGTACGCTTAGTGAAAAGGAAGAAGGCGCACGACGGGCAGGCACCTACACGCTCCGCCCGCCGCCTCAACCCTTGACGCAGATGACCTGCTTGAGGTGCGCGACAACCTCGACCAGGTCGGACTGCGCCGCGATGACCGAGTCGATGTCCTTGTACGCCGCCGGGATCTCGTCGACCACGCCCGCGTCCTTGCGAGACTCGACGCCCGCGGTCTGCGCGACCAGGTCGTCGACCGTGAAGCGGCGCTTCGCCTCGTTGCGGCTCATCCGCCGGCCTGCCCCGTGCGAGGCCGAGTAGAACGAACGCTCCGAGCCGAGCCCGCGGACGACGTACGAACCCGTCCCCATCGAGCCCGGGATCAGCCCGAGGTCACCGGCACCCGCCCGGATCGCGCCCTTGCGGGTGACGAGCAGGTCGAGATCGTCGATGTGCTCCTCGGCCACGTAGTTGTGGTGGCACGAGATCGGCTGCTCGAACCGTACGTCGACCTCGAACGAGTCCCGCACCGCCTGCATCACCAGCGCGAGCATCACCGCGCGGTTCCGGGCCGCGTACTCCTGCGCCCACGTGAGGTCCCGGCGGTAGGCGTCCATCTCCGGCGTACCGGACAGGAACACCGCCAGGTCACGGTCCGGGAGGTCCGCGTTGTGCGGCAGGTCCCGGGCGATCCGCATGTGCCGCTCCGCGAGCTCCTTGCCGATGTTCCGGCTGCCGGAGTGCAGCATGAGCCACACGCGGTCCTCGTCGTCGAGGCAGACCTCGATGAAGTGGTTACCACCACCGAGCGACCCCATCTGCTGCTTCGCCTTGCGCTCGCGGTCCTGCACGCCGTCGTGCAGGCTCGAGAACACGCCCCACAGCCGGTCCCACGGACGCGGGTCGAGCCCGAGCCGACGTACCCCGACCGGGTCCTCGTGCGCCCGGAAGCCCACCGGTACGGCGGCCTCGATCCGCGACCGGATCGCCGACAGGTCGTCCGGCAGGTCCGCGGCGGTCAGCGAGGTCAGGACACCTTCCATCCCGCACCCGATGTCGACCCCGACCGCGGCCGGCGACACCGCCTGGTACATCGCGATCACGGACCCGACGGTCGCACCCTTGCCGAGGTGCACGTCCGGCATCACCCGGACCCCGTGCACCCACGGCAGCGCCGCGATGTTCCGCAGCTGCTGGAGCGCCTTGGCGTCCACGTCGTACTCCTGCGCCCACATGAGCGTGGAGCTCTTCGCCCCACTCAGCTCAACCGGAAGCCCCACGTTCATCTCCTCACCTTCCTCGATCATGTGCATGCGGCGGAAGCAGGTCTCGAACCTGCACGCCCGTTGAAGGGCTGACCGTTTTCGAAACGGCTGCCGTTAGGCCGAAACTCGGCTTATTCCGCCAGTGGACAAGCTGCCAGGGCAGGGCTCGAACCTGCGGGACCTCGGGTCAGAACCGAGGGTGGGTCACCGTCGCCCACCTGGCACCGCGCTCGTCGGCGGCACCGGTGGGTGTCGCGTCAGAGCGCCAACTCGGCACGGGAAGGGATCCACGGCTGCCACAGCAGTGGCATGCCGGCCTCTTCCGGTGTGCGCGAGCCCTTCTTCTCGTTGCACCGCGCATGCGCGGCGACAGCGTTCAGCCACTCACCGCGACCACCGCGCGACCGTGGAACCACGTGGTCCATCGTGGTGGCGCCCGGCTGACCGCAGTACGCGCAGGTGTACTTGTCGCGCTTCAGTACGCCGGCCCGCGTGTACTGCAGCCGCCCACCGGCATACCGCCACTTCATCACGACGTAGCGGACCAGTCGCAGCACGCGAGGGAGAGGGAACGGTCCGATGCTGGCGCCGTCGTGGGCCTCCTCGACGACGGCGACCTCGCGGACGAGCATCCGGATGGCGTGCGGGATCGACACGACATGCAGCTGCTCGTACGAGGCATTCAGGACGATCACACCGCTCATGTGGTTCCTCCTCCCTTCCAGTGTGCCCGACCCGCGCTCGGCGAGTCGTGGATGTCGGTGTCGGGTCAACAGATGTTCACTCAGGGTGTCCGACGGGGCTCGAACCCGCTTCCTCCGGGGCCACATCCCGGTGCATCGGCCGCTTCTGCTTCGGACACAGCACGCCCGGCAGGACTCGAACCTGCAACCTCCTGCTTCGTAGGCAGGTGCCCTCTCCAGTTGGGCCACGGGCGTTCGGGTGCCCTGCGCCGGATGTACTGCGGATTTCCGTCACAGGGCACGTTTGGGGCGCCCGCTCGGCCGGTAGCAAGCATCCTGCGGGCGCCTGGTCCAGCTGGAGGGACTCGAACCCCCGATCTCCTCAACCCAAATGAGGTGGCCTCGCCGCTGGCCTACAACTGGTCCTCCCCGGGGCGCGTCGCCGGCCCTGGGGAATTGCGATAAATGTCCAGTTGTCATTGTTCGTGCCGATATCCGTGAATACCGGAAAAGCATCGGTGGAAGGAATCGAACCCTCGTGACGCGGGTTTGGAATCCGGTCCGCAACCTTTGCGCACCGACGTGGCCCGGACTTCCGGGCAAAAGAAAAGAGCCGCCTGCCGCCGGGTACCCGGCTCAGACGGCTCCTGGAGATCTCCCCAGTTCAAGGGATCATCCAGGCGAACCGTCCACGCGCGGGCTCCGCTCACTGCCCAGCTGGTGATAGGTCGTCGGGTCGAGCACGGATCGCAGGCATGCCGACAAAGCCACGCGGCCGAGCCGCCAGGCTTCATTCCGGATGCGCATCCCGTACACGATGTCTCCTCAGTGGTCTAGTTCCTTGCGGGAATTAGTCTCACCCATCCCGCTCAGCAAAGTCAACGCATTTCCCAAAACAACTATTCCGCCAGTTATTTTCCGCCCCCGTCCGACGTACGCCGCCCCACCCAGGTTCCCGCCCCAACGCCAACCCGGCTCTCGCCCACACCGCTTTTCCTGCCGAGCCGGTTCCCGCTCGATGCCGCCAGCTCCGGCTCCAGCGCTCTCGCCGTTCGCACCCGCCTACGCCGGTTCCGGCCGGGGCGGTTTCCCGGCCCGACCCCGGCGCACGCTTCGATACCAAGGCCGGCCGCCCTGGGTACTCCGCGGGTGACCCGGCCCACACCCCGCACACCGCCGTACCCCTCCCGGACCGCCCTGTCAGGATCCGATTCGGAATCCTCCCCTCCCAGCCGCTACACTCTTCGACGGCACCCGCCGCCTTAGCTCAGTCGGCAGAGCGTCTCACTCGTAATGAGAAGGTCGTCGGTTCGATTCCGACAGGCGGCTCCACCAGAACCCCCAGGTCAGAGACCAAATTCTGACTCTGGGGGTCTTGTAGTTTCGGGCTCTGAACCCTTCGAGGCCCCTGAGAGGCCCCGGTGTGCTGGGCGACCTTCTGCGCGGCGTCCCACAGGCTGGCGTCGATCAGGTGGCCGTAGAGGTCCATCGTCATCGCGGCAGTCGCGTGCCCGAGGATGCGCTGAACCACCTTCGGGTCAGCTCCAGCGGCCAACCACATGGATGCAGCAGTGTGCTGCAAATCGTGCACCCGGAAGCCGGGAACCCCCTCCGGTCCGGGCCTGATGAAGCCGAGCCCACATCTGATCGAACGGCCGCCCAGACCCTCGCGGTTGAGCCTGACTCCTGCACCCTGATCGGCGACCAGACCACCGACGTACAGGCAGCCCGGGCGGTCGGAGCCGCGAGCATCGGCCAAGCCAACAAGCCCGGCAAAGCCGACGACCTGGCCGCCGCAGGAGCCGATGCAGTGATCGCTCGTATCGACGAACTCAACCAGGCGATCCGCGCCTACTACGCCGGTCGGCACCATTCCGCGGGGTTGATGCGCCATCAGATCCGCGACACTTCTCCGCTAGCTGATCTGCGACAGCCTAGAACACCGTCCACGTGTCGGAGCAACGCATGGATCTGCCGATCAGCGCGCACCGGCCAGGTCTTCCCTAGCGGAGGTCCTCTGGAGGCTGGAGTCCGAAGCGCTCGCAGAGCACAGCGATATCGTGCCGGTCGATCTCACGCAACTCGTAGCCGGTGTGGTTCTGCAAGGCTAACTCAGGACGTTCGCATTTAACCGAGATGCCGGCAATCTCACCCTCACCCGAGAGATCCTCGCGAGTGAACATGAACGGCGCGTTGAGACTGCCATAGTGAAGTCGGTCGCCGCTCAGAGTCTCGTAGAGGTGGAGATCTACGCGACGACTGTGACCGTCATGCAGGACGAAGTTCCAGGGACGGTCGCCGGGCCAGGGGTAGAGCCGATCGACTCCTTGGTCGGCGAAGGCTGCGACGAGACCTTCGAAGTCAACCGCGTCTACCCAGATGTCGAGATCTAGATGTTCCCGAGTTTGTTGCCCTACCAGCGCATCGACAGCCCAACCTCCGCCGACGCAGGCTGGGACTCCGTGCTCTTGCAGGGCCGTAATCAACGTGCTCGCCGCTTCTGGCGGCATAGCGTATTCCGTCACGCGCTCAGACTCTCACGTCAGCCAAGCTCCACTACTGCAGTCGCACGCCATGGCCGGAGCTGGAAGTCTGCCTGGCAGTGAATCCCGGCAGCGATGCAACGGATCTGCCGCAGACAGTGAGGCGAAGTCATGCCGAGGTTCGCGCGGTCACGCCGATGACGAGCAGTGGCCGAGCAGTCCGTCAGATGCCGGTTGGCCACAGGGATAAGGCGGCTGGCCTAACGGCTACGAACTGTTCGACGGAGCCAATCGGCGGATCCCCATCCACCTCGAGAACAATGAGCGCGTCCCCGACGCGGACCGCAACGAAATCACCCTCGATGTCCTCGATGCGGCCATGCAGGACCTGGCCATGCTCATTTCGTCCGTCGGGGTGAACGATCGCTGGACCGTCATTCCAGACGAGAGGGCCGTCCGTGTCCAGTTCCACGTGCTCGCTCGACCCGGGTGCCGGCCTCGTCGCACCTCGCCACTGGCCGATCAAGGTCCCCACGGGTGTCTCGCACTCAATCACATTGGTCCCCTGAACCAACCCGCGCACTGTGATTATCACGTTGCCGATGCTCGCATGCAGTGCATGCGACATCCTGACTTGCCGCAGACTGGCCGATCAACCCGCCCTTCGATCTCGGCGATCCTGAGTTTGCCGGCATGGAGATCTCTCGGGAGGAGTTTGAGCAGGTTGGGAGCACGCGACCAGCGAAGACCCCGCCTGAAACGAATGCACGGATCTGCCGCGGAGAGTACGCGTGCCCTGGCCGATGAGCGGGGTTAGAACGGGTTCTCCGTTTTCCAGACAGCGTCGAAGGCGTTAGTGTCGATGCCGCGTCTCTCCAAGATGGACAGCGCATCGTCAAGGGACGCGAAGGTCTCCTCGGAGACGACGACGTAGTCCTCCTCGTCCCGAGGCCAGTTGGCCGGGTCGACGCCGACCGGGACCTCGACCTCCAGAAGGCGCACGCCGCCGTCGACTGGGGCGAGCCGGAGCCAACGGCGGTGAGAGTCGCGTCGCTTGGCGACCTCCGCAACAACGGCATTGCCGAGCATCCTGATCTGGTTCTGCACTTCAGTCCGCACCAGCGGAGTCTCCCAGACCGAACGTCCGGATTTGCCGCGATCCGCGCACTGTCATGCCGATGTGCGGACGTGTGGACGGTGACCATCTAGGGTTCCTGCATGAGGGATGACGCCGTTCGCGAGAGACTCCTCCAGGTCGTCTGGAAAGAGATTCGTTCCACAGACGAAACCAACGTCTTGAACATTCCCGCGGCTCGACGCGCCACAGAAGCGGGAGCGTCTCCAGCCGACGTTGCCCGAGCGATGACCGCTGCCTCCTACGAGACGGCGTTCCGATTGCTGTTCCTGTTGTCCGCCGAGCATGCCGAAGAGGCGAATGACCATGCCCATACGGGATGGACGATCGTCGAGACCAGCCTCGATGACTCTGCCGAGCTAGTGTCGCGTGTTTTTAGTTGGTTTACGGTTGATCTTGGTGAGGATGGTGTCGGCGGTTTTGGTCCAGGTGAAGGGTTTGGCGCGGTCGTTGTAGGCGTCGATGAAGTCGCGGATGGCGTCGTGGAGGTCTGTGACGGAGGTGAAGGTGCCGCGGCGGATGGCTTGGCGGGTGATGATGCCGAAGAAGATCTCGACCATGTTGAGCCAGGAGCAGTTGGTGGGGGTGAAGTGCAGCGTGATCCGTGGGTTCTTCGCGAGCCAGGCCTTCACGTTGGGGTGGGTGTGGGTGGCGTAGTTGTCGCAGATGACGTGCAGCTTCACCCGGGGGTGGGCTTTCGCGACGCGCTTGAGGAAGGCGAGGAACTCGGCGTTGCTGTGGCGGGGGTAGCAGGCGTCGGCGCTGATTTTGCCGGTGGCGACCTCGAGGGCTGCGCACAGTGTGGTGGTGCCGTGACGGACGTAGTCGTGGGTTTGCCGGGCGGGCAGGCCGGGGCGCAGTGGCAGCCCGAGTTGGGTGCGGTCGAGGGCCTGGATCTGGGACTTCTCGTCGACCGAGACCACGACGGCGTTGGCGGGCGGGTTCAGGTAGAGCCCGACGACGTCGCGGATCTTGGGTTCGAGTTCGGGGTCGGTGGAGAACTTGAACGTCTCGATCCGGTGTGGCTGGATGTTCCACTTCCGCCAGATCCTGGCCACGGTGGCGAACGAGATCCCCAGCCGGGCCGCGAGCAGCCGCGACGACCAGTGCGTCACCCCGAGCTCGGGCGGCGGTTTCCCCTTGTCTGCCAGGGTTTCGGCCAGCACCTCGATCTCATCGATCTCCGGTGCACGTCCCGGCCGCGGCAGATCACCGAGCCCGTCGATCCCGGCCTCGGCGTAGCGGTTGCGCCACTTCACGACCGTCGGCCGCGACGAGGAGGTCCGCTCCGCGATTTCGGTGTTGGGTACTCCGTCGGCGGCCAGCAGCACGATCCTTGCCCGCTGGACCACGCCGGCAGGAGCCGTCGACGCCCGCGTCACCGCCTCCAACCGCGCACGATCACCATCACGAAGCCGCAAAGCCCGGGCCACATACATGACCCGATTCTCCCGCTAACTCAAACGTAAACTAATCAACGACACGCGACACTAGCGCCCGACACCGGCGCAGACCTGGAGTTCCTTCACGAGGACCTCTTGTCTTCTGATCCGACTGGCGCGGAGGGGCAGGACCTTTTCACCTAGGGTCCAACCGCCCGGACATGCCGCCATCGCGCTTTCGGCTGTCGCAGATCACCTCGCGGACGAGTGTCGCGCATCAGTCGAGGTCGACAGAGGCCCCGGCATCTTGTGATCCGCGATCCGCAATCTGGGCCTGACAAGTTTCTCTACGTCCTCACGACAGGCCACTTCAGGGACCGAAAGCGCGCCGCCACTGCAGGGCGGGACGCCTGCCTCCCGCTTCCCTTCTCTGCGCTTCCGGCTCGTTCATGGGTGAGTGCACGCCACGGCACGCGTCAAGGGCCGCCTTCGGCGTCCCTGCGGATCTTCGACCCTTGATCCGCACTGCACCGAAGGCCGGCAGCTATCGAGGCGATGCGGGGGGACTGCCCGTGTGCTTGACACGTGACCGTCAACTACTCCGAGTCGGCTTGTCGGTGCGGCTCGCCCTCAGATCGTCGGCGTGCCGAAGAGCTGCGACGAAACTTGCGCCTATGGCGCTGAACCAAGCCAGTACCACCCAGCCCGTGAATCGCAGCCAAGAAGTGCTGGCGTCGAGTGCCATGGTGCTCGCCCAGACCAGCCAGACGCCCAGGAATGCGAACAGAAACGCTACTCCCGTCACCTCCAAGGGCCTCCGCTGCCGCCGGACAATGGATCGAGCCAGACCGCGAGGTCGCAGCACAGAGCCAAGCGCAACGAGAGCGACGGCCGCCGCGCAAGCGAGGAGGGGAGGGCCATCTACTGCGATTGCCACTCCGCCCGCCACGCACGCGACGAGCGCTCCACCCAGCAGGGCCAACACCTTGTCTCTCACGCGCAGACCGTACGCAGAAACCATCTCCCAGCACCAGCACCGATGCGATTCCAGGAGGAGATGACCGACATGCGCCTTCCAATGGGCCTTGTGCCTGACCGCTACGCCGAAGCCTCTCGTGCCCGAGCAGAGCTGCTCGATGACGAGCAGAACGCGATGCCTCCGTGTTGCAGTTCGAGTAGCAGTACGCGGGGAGTGGGGGCGTGGTTTGCTGGGGTGGTGACGGCTCAGATTCGGCTGGCGACGCGGGGCGATGTTGGGGAGCTTGTTGGGCTTGAGGCGGGGTTGTTTGCTGCGGATGCCGGCGAGCATGACGAACTTGTCGACACGACTTGGCCGGAGCGGCGTGGAGTTGCGGACTTTGAGGCGTTGCTGGTTAACGAGAAGGCGCTGGTGTTGGTTGCCGTGGATGCGGCCGGAGTGTGCGGGCATCTGGTGGGCTGGGTGAGCGAGGCCAGTGAGGTACGTCGTGGCGTGGCGACGGGGTACCTGCGCAGCCTCTTCGTCGAGGAACGTGCACGCAGGAACGGCGTGGCGAGCGCGCTCGTGGAGCGGTTCGTGGCGTGGGCGGAGGGTGAGCATGGTGCTGTCACGGTTTCAGTCACCGCGTACGCCGAGAACCGGGATGCGCGTGCGTTCTACGCAGACCTCGGCTTCGAGACCCTCAGCGTCGTACTGACCCGCACCACCGGGCTCGGTCAACGGTGAGCGGGACCGCCGCAGCCCTCGACGCGCGATAACTCGGCGACGTCGGTGAGGAACCTCAACATACTGGACGCCCGTGGATGAAGTCAGCGTGGTTGTCGCGCACTCCGAGCGCGCGACTCTGCGTGTAGGCGACGCGTTCCTGAAGGTGGACGCCGACCGGGCGCGGCTCGACCGCGAGGTCGCGAACATGACCGCGGCGCCGGTCCCGACCCCGAGAATCCTGTGGCACAAGGCGCCCGTACTCGCGATCGCGCCCGTTCCGGGAACCGTGCTCGGTCGGCTCGGCCGGCCGTCGACCGCCTCCTCAGCGGCGTGGGTCGCGGCGGGCGCGGCTGTGCGGAGGTTGCACGACGCACCGGTACCGCCCTGGCCTGGCCGAGCGGGTCAAGTCCTGGGCGAGTTGACGGCCGACCTCGATGACGAGTGCGAGCGGTTGGTGGTGGACGGCGTCCTGCCCGCCGACCTGATAGCCCGCAACCGCGAGGTCGCCGAGGCCGCGCTCCGGCCGTGGACTCCGGTATTCACGCACGGGGACCTGCACATCGCGCACGTGTTCGTTGACGGTGACGAACTCACCGGCATCATCGACTGGTCCGAGGCGGGTCAGGGGGATGCCATGTACGACCTCGCGAGCCTGACCGTCGTACACCAGGAACACCTCGGCGATGTCGTCGCAGGGTACGGGGCCGACGTCGACCTCGATGCGATTCGCGGTTGGTGGTCGTTGCGAACCCTGCTAGTAGTCCGCTGGTTGATCAAGCATGGCTACGATCCCTTCGAGCCGGGTGGCGCGGTCGACGTGCTGAGGGCCCAGGTGTGAGAATCAGCGCGTGACTGACGATGTGGGTGACGTCGGTGCGTTCCAGGAACGTCTGGAAGCGGCCGGTCTGGGGAAGTTCACTGATTCGCTGGTGGCGATGGCACGCTCCAGCGTTCGTCTCGTTGCCGACTCCGCTGCGCCGGACATCGAGCGATACTCACGTCTCGGTGGGCTGCCTGACCTGCCGGTGTCCACCACCTGGCCCCGCAACGACGACGTACCTCTGAGCTTCATCGCGCAGGTGAACCTCGCCGAAGTCGCGCCGTACGAGCCGGACGGTCTCTTGCCGCGCGACGGACTGCTGTCGTTCTTCTACGACGCCGTCTCGCAGGGTGCATGGGGTTTCGACCCAGCCGACCATGGTTCGGCTGCGGTCGTGTACACCCCCGACTCGGCCGTGACGGAGCGACGTGATCCGCCCGCGGACCTCTCGGGCGGGGGCGTTTTCGGGGCGCTGGGGTTGCGTCCCCGGGCGGAGCTGACCTTTGCGCCCTGGGAGTCGTACGACGTCGAGCGGCTCGGGATGACCCGCGACGAAGGCTTCGCTTACGCGGAGCTCTTCGAAGGGCAGGGCGACGTGATTCATCGGCTCATCGGCCATCCGGACCCCGTTCAGGGCGACATGCAAGTCGAATGCCAGCTCGTGACCAACGGGCTGTACTGCGGCGACTCAACGGGATACGACGACGCACGGGCAGCGGGTCTGCAGGACGGAGCGGCGGAGTGGCGTCTTCTCCTGCAGGTCGATTCGGAGGACGCGATCGACATGATGTGGGGAGATGTCGGGCGGCTCTACTACTGGATCAGGCGCTCTGATCTGCTCGCACGGGACTGGGAGCGCAGCTGGCTCATTCTTCAGTGCTGTTGAACGCTCGGATCTGGCGGCTCGAGCCGACGAGAGCCTCGATCCATGGGTGGTCGTTGCCCTTCGTCTCGGCAAGTGCTTGCGCTAGCCAGGTCCGGGCCTCGGCACTCAGGAGTGGTACGACGGCGGCGAAATCCGCCTGGTCTTTCGGGCGCGTCTGGAGGCCCTTGAACAGCAGCACCAGTTCTGGACGGAGATACGGGATGCCATCGGTCGTGTGGGCGATGGCCTCGTCGTGCGGACGCTGGATGTTGCGGTCGAGTGCGCAGATCCATTTCGCGCCGTCATCGGGAACACGCATCACGTCCACGCGCCACAGACCGCTCGACGGATCGCGGGCCATGGTCTGTTGGTATTCGAAGTACGCACCGCCGGCGCCGTCGACAGGCCAGAAGCCCTCCCGGCCCGCGACGAAGAACTCGTACGCCGACAGTCGCTCGCGGATGGGGTCGAAATCCCACAGCGGAGTCGCGATCTCGAGGTCCTCGTGGTCGCGAGTCTGGCGTCCCTGGAACAGGTCCAGCGCCCAGCCGCCGACCACGTACCAGCGCGCCGGCACCCCATCGAGAAGCCTCGCGATGGTCGGTGGATCCCACGCATCCCACGCCGTGGGACCCCAATCGAGCCTGACTGGTTCGGCGAGCACCAGCCGATCATAAATCCGGCGACGTCGACCCTGAATCGCGTCACCGCCGCGTATGTCATGATCTGCGGCATCATGCGTGACTGGGATCGGTTTCTTGAGGCGGCTCCCTGGTTTCTCCGGGCCGGAGACGCGGAGGTGGTTGTCGAGGAGCGGGCGTGGGCGCGGGCGGCGGTTGGTGGATTGCCTCGGCTGTCGGCGTTGCTGGAGTCGGCGACTGTTACGCCGGTCTCTGTGTCGGGTACGTCGTATGAGCTGCTGGCCTGGGGTGCGGAGGGCAACCGACGTGGGTGGCTCTGTTATCCGCCGTTGCGCGCTGACAACGGCGACGTACACCCCACCCATCAGAGCTTCTGGGCCGTGTGTGGCGGGATTGTCGAGCGGTTCGCAGAGCCTGAGACCTGGTGGATGAACCAGGATGAGGTCCTCACCGCGGATGCCGCGAGTACGTCGGTCTCCGACGTGCTCGCTGACTACTCGTGGCTCTGGGAAGGTGAGGGACTCACGATCCCCATCCAGCCCGAGGAGTACTACGCCGTTGCCGTCGAGGCGAACGGGAACCTCACCCTCGCTCACCGTCAGAGCGGCGAACTACTGCTGTTCGCGCCGGACCACGCGTTCGCTGGGGTGACTCCGCTGCCGGACTGCCCGCCGTACTCCTTGCTCGCCTTCGACGCCGAGCCGACGCTTCAGGCTTGGATCGAAAACTGCGCGGGCCGCTGGGCGGACTAGATGAGGACCGACGAAGTGGCGCGGTTTCTCGGGGATGATCCGGGGCTTGTGGCCTGGCTGGGGGAGTTAGAAGCGGCCGGGGAGCCTGATGGCGCGCTCGGGGTGCCGACGGTCGAGGTCGCGCTGACGGTGCTGCGGCGACTCGGCGTACCTGAGGAGGATGCGGCCGAGATCGTCGCGGGGTTGTCCAATCTGGAGCGCAGTCCTGCGTTGTCGTGGCTGGTACGGCGTTGTGCTCAGCGGACCGTCGCGGATATGGGCGGGTTTCGGCCGGGTGGGTCGTGGCCGGAGCTGCCGGACGGGTGGGGGCGCTACTTCTACGTGTACGTCTTTCTCGCGGTGCTGCCGTATGTCCGCGCGTACCACGAACAACGCGGCATCCCGGACGACATCTCCTGGGCGACGCTCGGGGCGCTGGGAAGCTCCGTACAGTCGCATCGGCAACGGTCTGGCACGGGCGGGATGGATGCGCCGTTCTGGATCGACCTCCACTTTCGCGGCGGGATCTATCTGCTCGGCCGGTTGGGGTTCAACCGCGGTGACCTGGGGTTTCTCGCCCCGGCGGTGCAGGCCGCCGGGCTTTCGTGCGAGGAGTCCGAGCCGGCGCTGGGTGTGCACGCCGCGCCGACCGGTCCCCTGGACCCGGCCGCCTGCGACGCGTCGTTCGCGCTCGCCCGGGAGTTCTTTGCCCGGCACTTCCCCGAGGAGACATACCGGTTCGTGCGGTGTGGATCGTGGATCCTCGACGTGCAGCTCGCCGAGTACCTGCCGGCCGACTCCAACATCGTCCGCTTCCAACGCCGCTTCCACCTGGCACCCGAGACGCGGGACGGCGACGCCGACATCCTGTCCCGGATCTTCGCGGCGGCACCCGACACCGACCTCGGGACACTGCCCCGCCGTACGACGCTCCAGCGGGCTGTGATCGACCACCTGTCCGCGGGCCGTCACTGGAAGATCGGGTTCGGCTGGCTCGAACTCTGAGGATCAGTCGCTGCGGCCCTTCAGGCGGCGACTCAGGGCGCGCTCGGCCTCGCGGGTTGCTTCGCGTTCGGCGAGGGTCTGGCGCTTGTCCCAGTCCTTCTTGCCGCGGGCCAGAGCGATCTCGACCTTCGCGTGGCCGTCCTTGAAGTACAGCGCGACGGGGACGATCGTCAGCCCGCCCTCGTTGACCTTGCGCTCGATCTTGTCGATCTGGGCGCGATGCAGCAGCAACTTCCGCTTGCGGCGCGAGCCGCCCTCGAACCAGCGGGACTGCGAATACTGCGGGATGTGTACGCCGTGCAACCAGATCTCGCGCTCCTCGACCATCGCGAAACCCCCGACCAGCGACGCCCGCCCGGCACGGAGCGCCTTCACCTCGGGACCCTGCAGTACGAGCCCCGCCTCCCAGGACTCGCCCAGGTGGTACTCGTGGGCAGCCTTGCGGTTACGGGCGATCACCGGGTTCGTGTCGGGCTTCTTCACAGGACGATTCTGCCCCGAGGTCCGCCTCCGGCCCTAGAGCACCGCTACCGTGCGGTGGGTGGAGCTGCGGAGACTGCTGAGCCGGTTCGGTGCCGATGACGGCGAGCCGATTCATGGTGGGCTCTCCGGAGCGACAGTGGTCCGGCTCGTGCGCGGGCGGGAGGTCCTGTACTACAAGCAGGGCGCGATCGTCGACGACGAGGCGGATCGGCTCGAGTGGTTGTCCGCGTCCGGGTTCTCCTGCCCGCGGGTTGTTGACCGAGGCAACGGTTGGATGGTGAGTACGGAGCTTCGCGGGCGGGACGTCTCCGACGACTGGCCGGTCGCCGATCATCCCGCCGTACTGCGTGCTCTCGCGACCGGGCTCCGGGAGCTGCACGCTCTGCCAGCGGCGCCGTTCGGCTCACCGTTTCCAGGTACGCCGGAGGTTGTTACGCACGGGGATTTCGCGGCGCCGAACGTCTTCATCGATCCCGAGACCCTGCAGTTCAGCGGTGTGCTCGACGTCGGCCTGCTCGGTATGGGGGACCGGTACGTCGACCTTGCGCTGATGTACAAGAGCCTCGCGCACGGGCGGAATCCGCAGTACGGGCTGGTGTCTGCGGCGCGGGCGTTTGTTCAGGGGTACGGCGGGGAGCCGGACGACTCGCGGATTCCGTATTACATCGGTCTCGACGACTCCGAGAGTTTTTGGGAGCGGGTTTAGCGGGTGCCGAGCCATTGTTCGGCGCCCCAGGCCTCGTAGCGCTCGAGTTCGGTGAAGCCGAGTTTGGTCGCGAGGCGCAGGGACTGGGTGTTCGCGGTTTGGGTGGTGAGGGCGATGGGCTCGGTCGGGAGCGTGTCGGTGAACCAGCCGAGGGCCGCGGCGCAGGCTTCGGCGGCGTACCCGTGGCCCCAGGAGCTGGGGAGGAACAGGTAGCCGAGCTCGTACCGGCCGGCCTCAGGGCGGCGGTAGTCGGAGCGGTCAGGATCGCGGGGGTCGAGGGTGACGGTGCCGATCATCGCGCCGTCGAGGTCGACGACGAAGAGGCCGGCCCGGCGCGGGGGTTCCGCGGGCAGGGCCTGTTCGACCTCGTCGCGGGAGCGGGAGCCGCCGACGTACGTGCCGACTTCCGGTGACGACATGAGGTCGATGATCGCCGTACGGTCGCGGGCCTCGGGTTCGCGGAGTACGAGGCGCTCGGTCGCGATCGGGGCAGGCGGCCAGGCGACTCGCAGCTCGGTCATGCCGCGCAACCTATCCCACCCGACGGCCCAGCCGGCCGCGCCGCAAACCCACGAGTCGCCCATCCGGTCGGGCCGCCAACCCATGCGTCGGGCCAGGTCAGCCGGGCCGCAGGGGCCGGGCGTGGGTGGTCAGCGTTCGAGGTCGTCCATGAACTTGCGGACGTCCTGGGCGCAGCGGCAGGCGGCGGCGATCTTCGCGGCCCACTGCAGGGCTTTCGCGCGGGTCGGTACGTCGAGGATCATGCCGCCGCCGATGAGTTCCTTGCTCTCCGGGTACGGGCCGTCGGTGACGATGCCGTCGACGGAGACCACCGCCGGGTCCGCGTCACCGTCGGCGTAGCTCAGCCCACCGCCGAACACGTACACGCCGGCGTCCTTCGTCTCCTGCATCACCGCGTGCGCGGCCTTGCCGACGTCCGGGATCTCCTCCTCCGGAATGTGATCCATCGAGCCGTTCTCGAACGAGATCAGGTACATCGCCATGCCAACGCTCCTTGTCCGGGCGCCCATCACCGGCCGCCGCTCACCCCTACTACGAACACCGGACCCGCGATCCGACAGGGCCGCCGACACCACTTTCGATCTAGCTTCTCGACAAGGGTTGATGCGAGTCAACGAGGCCGGCGGCGTGGTTGACTGCGGAGATGGACGTTCACCCCGTCGACCGGGAGCGATGGAGCGATCTGCTCGAGCTGTTCGGGCCCAGCGGCGGGACGCGCGGCTGCTGGTGCATGGCGCGGCGCCTACCGTCCCGCGAGGTCGCCGCGAACGGGAGCGAAGAGAACCGGGCAGCCCTCGAAGGGTTCGTCCAGGCCGGCGTACCGGTCGGGATGATCGGGTACCTCGACACGCGGCCGGCCGCCTGGTGCGCGGTGGCCCCGAGGACGGAGTACGCCGCGATCGTGAACTCGCGGACCCTGCCGATCGACGAGCCCGAGGACGAGACGATCTGGGCCGTCAACTGCCTCTTCGTGAAGGCCGGCTACCGCGGGCGCGGTCTGACGCTGCCGATGGTGCAGGCGGCCGTCGAGTACGCGCGCAGTTCGGGTGCCCGTCTCGTCGAGGCCTATCCCGTGAAGACGATGCCCGGTGATCCGGGCCGCGGCGTACTCAGCACGTTCCTCGACGCGGGCTTCACGCCGTACGCCGCAAACCGAACCTCGGCAAAACGCAATGTGGTGGTCCGACTCTCTTTAACATGAGCCGGGTGAGGGGACTGCAGATCTTGCTCCGGGTGAGTGCGGGCGCTTGTCTGATCGCGGCGATCGGGCTGGCGGTGTCCGGTGATGTGCGGGGTGCCGTCGCGCCGGCGTGTGCCGCGGTGCTCGGGGGCAGCATCGTTTACTGGCAGGCGAAGTACCCGCCCGAGCTGAAACCGTGGAGCCGGACGCGGATCGTCGTGTCCGCGATCGTCGGCGGTGCGGGGACGCTGGCGGTGTTGGGGATGCTGGGTTGGGTCGCGCTCGTCGTCCCGGACTGGCTGACGCGGTTGGTCGCGGTGGGCGGGATGGTGTTCGTCGTGGTGCTCGTGACCTGGGTGGTGCGGACCGTGTGGCGGATGAACCAGCAGGCCGCGGGGTGACACCGGGGATGGGGGAGGATCGACGGTATGGATGGGGTGGATGGGGCGTTGCTGCGGTTGGCTGATGTGCTGACCGGGGTTGAGGCGGATCTTGGCGACTACTGCATGTACTGCTACAGCGAGGAAGAGGCCGCGCTGCTGGCCGGGTCCGTGGGAGCGATTCCTGAGGAGCTGCTCGCGAGTGTGGCTCGTGAGGTGCCGGATCATTGGGGTGACTTCGCGAACCTCTACCGCAAGCTGACGCCGCGCCTCCTCGCGCTCCTGGTCCACGACGACCTGCACGTCGACGAGGAGCTTGTCGCGCTGCGGTTGGTCGACGCCGGGTGTTGGACGACGTGGTCCAGGACCGAGCGGGACGCCGTACTCGGGGTCTGTCGGGAGTGGTGGTCCGCGACGCTGTCGTCGTACCCGGCGAAGCCTGAGGCGCGGGTCGTTCTCAGCTTCCTCGCGACGACCCCGATCCCGCTGACCGAGTGGTTGTCGATCTGGAACACCCGCCCCGACGGGCCGGCCGATCGTCATGCGCAGGACCTGTTCAGCTGGTGGTGGTCCGACCTCGCCGGCAACCAGGTGACGGTCGGCTTCTGGGACACCATCGACATCACCCCGACCCTCAAACCCTGGATCCTCGAAGACGCCCGCCCGCGCATCACCAAAGACCCCGACCTCGCCCACCTCCTGAAAACCCTTTGAGGTCAGACCTCCCAGCTCCAGTTCTCGCCGTCCACCGTGAAGATCCAATCCCGCCCCGGTACGCCGTTGAGCAGGTAATCCACCGCCGGAACCGCGATCGGTGGATACGGCATCCGCTCCAGCGCCCGTACGGCGTCCTGCGCAGCGAACCAGCGCGCGTCGGTCACCGAACCGTCCGGATCATCGATCGCGAACGCGGGGTCCTGCACGTCGACCACGTAGTTCCAGGACCGCGACGTCACGCGTCCGTCAACCAGAACCTGAGTGGTCCACACGAGCTCGAGCTCATCCGCCGAAGCCCGCAACCCCGACTCCTCGAGCAACTCCCGCACACCACCGACCGCCGGCGTCTCCCCGTCCTCGACGGCCCCACTCGGAGGATTCCAGTACGGCGCGTCCCAGGTGTCGTACTGCTCCCGCACCAACGCGATCATCCCACCGTGCCGCGCAATCACTCCCGCATACCGCTGCATCCACGCACCCTAGGCGGGGAGATGGCGCAGAACTTCGTCGTGAGGCCAGGTTCGGGTGAGGACTTCGGTGAGGGCGGGGTCGGGCGAAGCGGTGATGTACGGCGTCTCGTCGGGGCTGCGGACCGTCGCAGTCGCCTGTGTGGGGAAGAGGCCCCACGGTTCGATCGTGTTGGCGAGGATGCCGTCTAGGTGGAGGTCGGCGTACTCCGGCTCCCACCACACCGCGAACGCACGCTGCAGGTCATCGGGACGCACCGCGAGCCACACCCCGAACATCACCTGGTAACCACCGTCGAGCCGAACCGGGAGCAGCGCGCGGACGAACGGCCCGGCGCCGGGGACCTGCATCATCACCGACTCGCGCGGCGTCTGGTGACTCAGCCAGACGCCGGGGGTCAGTTCGCGTTCCGGGAGGTCGAGCACCGGCGTCGGCAGCGTGAAGCGGACGTGGCGGTCATGGACATCCAGTGAGCGGCCGCAGGTGGGGCAATCGGACATGGGTCGAGTATGACGAGCTGGTTCCGGAAGGGGAGTGTCCGGAATGGGGTTTAGCGTGGCGGCATGACTGAGAGCGAGTGGGTATCTCCGTGGTGGGAGCCGCCGCTGGCGGGGGACGAGGCCGGCCATCTGGTCGGTGCCCTGGACCGGTTGCGTACGACGTTCCGCTACAAGGTGGACGAACTCGACGCGGAGGGTTTGAACACCCGGATCGGGGCCTCGTCGATCACGCTGGGCGGACTGATGAAGCACCTCGCGGCGAACGAGGACTACATGTTCACCGTGAAGTTCCGTGGGCTGCCGCTCGACGGGCCGTGGCTGGAGAACGGCTGGCGCGACGACAACGACTGGGAGTTCAACTCCGCCGCCGAGAACACCCCCGAGGAGCTTTATGCCCTCTGGGACGGCGCGGTCGAGCGATCCCGTAAGACGCTGGCCGGGGCGATCGCCGACGGTGGGCTCGGGCAGCCGGCCGACATCAGCTGGCCGAACGGGCAGCACGCGAGCCTGCGTCGTCTGGTGTGCGACCTGATCGAGGAGTACGGCCGCCACACCGGCCACGCCGACCTCATCCGCGAAGCCGTCGACGGTCGCGTCGGCGAAGACCCGCCCCGCGACTGGAAACCCGTCGGCGCGAAGCAGCACTGAACCGCGAAGCAGCGCTGAACCGCGAAGCAGCGCTGAACCGCGAAGCAGCGCTGACCTGAGAGGAAGCGCTGAGCCCGGACCGCCAGCACTACACAATCACCGTTTCCGGCCGTGCCTCACGCTCAGCGTCGGCCGTTCGCGGCGATTGTGGAGTGCTGGCGGTCCGCCTCACCTACTTGATCCGCTGCAGCGTCCCGTCCTGGGAGATCGCGATGACCGTGGTGACCCCATCGACCTTCAGCGTCAGCAGCGTGCGGGAGCCCTGCTCGGTGGTCGTGTAGCTGACGGCCGCGTTCGCGCGGGTCGGGGCGATCACGGACAAGATGCTCGCGCTCCGGCCCGACCGGTTGAACTGCACCACCGGCGCCGGGAGCTTCTTGTCGATGGTCAGGTAGTGCCACCCCTGGATCGGGTCCTGCTCGCCGGTCGCGGTCTCGATCGGCGTGGTCTCCTGCTGGAACGGGATCTGCAGCAGCGTCGTCTTCACCCGATCGCCAGGCTTCTGCGCCACCACCCGGTCGTTGCCGGTAACAACGACCTTCTGATCGGCCGGCAGGTGCCACAGCGTCGAGTAGTTCTGCTCCGTCGCCGACGTACCGCGGTCCAGCACCACCATCAGATCGGGATCCTTCAGCACGAGCACGTCCCGGGTCCGGTCGATGTCGGCCCCGAGCTTGTCCTTCAACTCGTAGTACTCCGACGTGTCGCGAACCGACGACCGCACCAGCTTCGTGTCCGGGTGGTCGGTCGCGGTCGACTGCACGGTCATCTCGTTGTGCGAGAACTGGCTCTTCGCCCAGCTCCGCCAGTCGTCCCACTTGTACCCGGAGTGCCCGCCGTCGATCAGGATGTCCCGCCCGTGCGACGTGTACGTGATCGACGTGTGGTCCTCGTGCCCGTGCAACTTCCGCGACGGCCCGAACCGGATGCTGTACGTCGACTCCTGCGTGAACGCCCGCTCCTCGCCCCACCCGGTCCGCCCGAAGATGTACCCGGCGTCGAAGATCCCGACCCGCTGCGTCGGCCGGATCCCCTGCTTGCCGAGCGTCCCGGCGTACTCGAGGACCGTACCCGGGACCGGAACGGTGCGGACGACCTCGGAGTCGCCGATCTGCGGCAGGTTCCCGAGGGAGTTGGTGGCGAGCGCGAGCCACTTCGCGAGCTCGCGCCGGCGCGCCATGATCGTCGTACCGGGGTCGACGCCGCACTTCTGCAGTACGTCGGCCGCGCGCCCCCAGAGCGCGTAGTTGAACTGCGCGTACGCCGTCGACTGTTCGTTGGTCGAACCCTGGGTGTCGATCGAGGTCTTGATCGCACCGGTCAGCCGATCGACCGCGACCGTCTTCAGATCGTCGCGCATCAGCGTGCACCCGATGCCGAACAGCGCGAGGCTCTCGTCGGTGCCGTGGTTCCAGTCACCGCTCCAGTTCTTCTGCAGGAACCAGGCGTGGTCCAGCAGCGCCTTGTCCAGCCAGGCGTACGTCAGCGGCAGTTGCCCGGTGTGCAGCCCCGACAGCACCGCCTGCCGCAGACAGATCAGCACGTTGGTCCGGTGCATCGTCGACTCGTAAGCGCCGACGTCGGACTTCCACGAGTACGGGTTGTCGTTCACCCAGTCGTGTGCGATCGCGCTGACCCGTTGCAGGGCCTGCTTGTCGCCCTTCGCCGCGGCGTTGATTCCTTGCCCGAGCCAACGTAGCGAGTGCAGCCACATGTACCAGCTCGGGTTCTTGTCCGGGTTCACCCGCCAGTTGATGTTGCCCTTGCCGTCCCCGATCTTGGTCGGCGGCGTCGTACCCCAGGTGTAGGTGTCCCGGTACAGGTTGGCCACGGGGTTCGCCCGGTCGATCCCGCTGTACGCCGGGCAGGTGTAGCTGTTCTTCCGGGCCGGCGTCGGCGGCGCGGTCGGCGGTTCGGGGGTGTGGCTGAGCGTCGGATCCGGGGCCGCTTCGGGCTCGGACCCGCCCCACGGGACCACCAGTGCGACGGCCATCGCGGCGATACTCACGAGCAGGGCGATCGTGAGGCGTAGCGTCGTCGTGGTCGTGCGCAGATGTCTCGCGGGCATCGTGGGTCCTCCCCGCATGCTCCCGAGCATGCCTGATCTGGCCTAGACCTGAATTCGGGCGGGCGATCCCCGGGATTTGGGTCAGGTGGGTTGTGCTGAGTTGCTGTCGTACGTCGGGCAGCGCCGCGGATCGGCGAAGGTTGCGGCCGGCATCGAATGCCGCCGGTCAGACCCCCGTCCAGTACTCCGCCGTCGGTCCCCCCGAGGTCAGAACGGTTCCTCTGCCCTATAGATGTGCGGAACCACCGAAAAAGTTGCTCGGATCGGAAACTTCGCTTCCGTTGCCCTTAAAGGCAACGTCAACCGTGCCGGATCGCTTGCAGGATCAGGGCGTTCCGGGCGTCCTGCCCGGCAGGCACCGTGGTGTGGCGTCCGTCCCGGAGGTCGGTGTGCAGCCGCTCGGGATGCGCCGCGAGGAACTCGGCCCACGGGACGATCCGCAGGTTCGGATGCGCCGCTCGCGCCTGTGCCAGTTGGAGATTGATCCACTCGCTGTTGCGCTGATCGGCGACCTGTACGGCGGCAGGCTCGTCCGTGCGCGACACCTGCACGTCCACCCAGAACACGGTCCGCCGCGGGCCGGCGATCCCGAGCGCACGCTCGACCTGGGCGGCGAACGCGGACGGATCGAAGATGTCGTTGGTCCCCACCGCCATCACGATCCGGCGCGGAAGCCCATAAGTGCGAGCCCAGGCGGCCATCTCGTCGACCGCGGAGGCGGTTGGCTGACCGGCCCAGCTGTACTCCGCGAACGACGTACCGAGCTGTTGTCCGAGGAGTCGTCCGAGCGCGCCACCGTCCTGTACGGCGATGCTGTCGCCGAAGAGGACGACTCCGTTGGTCGCGACGACGTTGCGGACCTGAGCGGCGCTGGAGATCACGCGGTTGTTCGCCTGCCAGGAACCGAGTGTGCCCGAGCCATAGCTTCCTGTGCTGGTATTCGACGTCGTGGCCTTCGCGTGTGCCGTCGGGGCCTCGAAGTGCAGCAGTGCAAGGAGGACCGCGGTCAGGACCACGATGATCGCGGCCGAGGTCGACCAGCCCCGGATGATCGTGCGCGACATGGCTCGCCTTCCCGCGGAAACGGAGTACCCGATCTGTTCACGCGGAAGTCGGCGTACAGGTTGCCATCAACGGCCGGTGCGGAGGGCCTCGGCGATCAGTTCGTTGCGGGCGCTGCGGCCGAGCGGCTCGCTGGTGTGGACGCCGTCGCGGAGGTACTGCGCCGGCCGGTGCGGCTGGGTCTGCAGGAATCCGGCCCAGTCGATGATCTTCAGGTTCGGGTGCCGGGCGGCGGCCTCGGCGAGTTGCTGATTGATCCACGTGCTGTTGGTGAGATCCGCGTCCCGTACGGCGGGCGACACCTTGGTGCGGCTCGCGTACACGTTCACCCAGTACACCGTCCGGTCCGGTCCGGCGATCCGCAGTGCGCGTTCGACCTGCGCTGCGAACGCCGGCGGGTCGAAGATGTCGTTCGTACCGACGGCCATCACGATCCGCTGCGGCAGACCGTAGTCACGTGACCACTCTTCGAGCGCGTCAACTGCCGCGGACGCGGGCTGACCGGACCAGTCATGGAAGGCGATCGAGTCGCCGGTGCGGTCAGTGAGCAGACGTTCGAGCGCGGCACTGTCCTGTACGGCGATGCTGTCGCCGAACATGAAGACGCCGTCGAACGCCAGGACGTCGCGGATCTGGTCCTCGGGCGAGATCCGGCGGACCAGGTTCTGCCAGGGGCCGAGCGAGCCGGACCCGTACAGCCCCGGGCCTTTCGTCGGTGTGCTGTACGCGCCGGTGCCGTCGGCGGTCGTGTCGGCGTTCTTCGTCCGCGGCTCCAGGACGACGAACAGGCCGCCGAGAATCGCCAGCACCACCAGCGTGACGAGGATCGCGGCCAGCGACCCGAAGAACCCACGCGGCCCCCGAGCATCGTTGCCCGAGTGTCTCCGAACTTGTTGCAACATCCTGACGCCCCCCGGCCTCAGTCGTCGTCTGCCTACATACACATGACGCGGTGACCCCCGAATCCGCTGCATGCCCCCATCGGCCCCCGTGCTCCAGACGCCAACCTCAAGCGTTTGGTTGTCACGCTTTTGTCAGTGCTTCAGCGTGTACCCCGTGCTCGTCAGGTGCGCGCGGAGATCCTTGACCTCGTCCCGTCGCACACCCCGGCGCCGCCGCGGTTCCCCCTCCGCGGCAGCCTGCTTCTTCCTCCGCCACCACCACTGCATTCGTCCAGCATCTCCGAAGACTCAAGGAACCGGTAGGTTTTCGGTCTTGCCGGAAAGTGCAAGAGATCCTGAACCGACGAGTCCGCAGTACCGGCGGGGCAGGTACTGCGGACTCGGGCAGGACTCACGTGGGACTCAGCCAGGACTCATGTGGGACTCAGGCCGGGACTCAGATAGGGCTCAGCCGGCGCGCTCCGCTTCGCTGCGTTCGACGCAGAACTCGTTGCCTTCCAGGTCCTTCATCGTGACCCAGCCGCGCCCGTCGGGCACCCGGTGGTCCTCGTGGACGGTGCCGCCGAGGGACAGGATCCGCTCGACCTCGGCGTCCCGCGTGCGCTCGGTCGGGCCCCAGTCCAGGTGCACCCGGTTCTTCACCGATTTGCCCTCCGGGACCTTGATGAACAACAGTCCGGGAACCGGCGCAGGTGCCACCACGAGGACCTCGTCGTCGCCCGGAACGTCCCCGTCGGCGACCGGCCAGCCGGTCACGGTACTCCAGAACTTCGCCAGCGTGTAGGGGTCTGAGGCATCGATGGTGATGTGTCGAAGATTCATGCCGAGACCTTAACCGCGCGGCCGGATCCAGGGGGTCGCGGACTGTCGGCGGGCGGGTCTACTGTGCGCCATGAGGGCTGGTTCAAGGGGGCCGGCCAGGTTTGGGGGAAGGAAGATTCGATGGCATCCCGGCTCAATCCGTACATCCAGTTCAACGGCGACGCCCGTGCTGCGATGGAGTTCTACCAAGGGGTCTTCGGGGGCGAGGTGGCGTCCAACACCTTCAAGGAGTTCGGCGCCAGTCACGGTCCGGAGGACGACAACCTGCTGATGCACAGTCAGCTCGAGACGCCGAGCGGCTTCACGCTGATGGCCGCCGACACGCCGCAGGGCATGCCGTACAACCCGGGTGAGAACATCGCGATCAGCCTCAGCGGCGACGGCGACGAACTGCGTGGGTACTACGAGAAGCTGTCCGCCGACGGCGGCAAGGTGACGGTCCCGCTCGAGAAGCAGGCGTGGGGCGACGAGTTCGGCATGGTGACTGACCGGTTCGGGATCAACTGGATGGTCAACATCGCCGGAAGCTGACGCGAACGGGCCTTCCCCCGGGGAAAATCGGTACCCCTGGGGAAGGCCCGCGCGGCATGCTTGACCGGTATGGCACTCAATGACGTGTTGTACGACCCCATCCGGCACAACAACTGGGCGACGGGGAGTCTGATCGACTTCTGCCGCGCCCAGAACCTCACGGCCGACCAGCTGGAGATCACCGGCGTCGGCACGTACGGCGGAATTCTCGCGACCCTCGATCACATCGTGCGCTGCGACGGCAGCTACCTGCGGCGGATCGTCGACCGGCCCCTCGAGTACGTCGACGCCGAGCCGGCCACCGACCTCGAGACGCTCGGCCGGTGGAACGCCGAGGCCGGCGCGCTGTGGGAGGTCTTCCTCACCGAACCGATCGACGTCGAACGCGTGATCATCGTCGACGACAACACCCGCGGTACCCGCGTCGGCATCTTCATCGCCCAGGCGATCAACCACGCCAACCACCACCGCGAGCAGGTCTGCGCCATCCTCACCGGCCTCGGCATCGAGCCGCCCGACATCCAGGCCTGGGAGTACGCGTGGGAGACCGAACGCATCTGGGACCTCCCCGCCGCGGACGAGACCCCCGCCTGACCCGGCCTTCACGCGGGGCTTGGGACAGGTAATGGTGGCGTGGGACCTGAAATAACCTGTCTCCACCCACTACAACCTGTCCCGGATCCCGGCTACTGACCGACCGCGGCCGTCATCAGGCCCACCTCGTACGAGCCGCCGAGCTGGTTCAGGGTGACGGCGAGACGGTTGGTGGCGTTGATCATCGCGATCAGCGTCACCAGTGCGATCAGCTGATCCTCGTCGTAGTACTTCGCGGCCCGCGCCCACGTCTCGTCCGAGACGCCCTCGGACGCGTCGGCGAGCCGGGTCGCCTCCTCGGTCAGCGCGAGCGCCGCCTGCTCCTCCTCGGTGAAGACCGTCGAGTGCCGCCAGCCCGCGACCAGGTTCAGCCGGGTGGCCGTCTCGCCTGCGGCCGCCGCTTCCTTCGCGTGGATGTCGATGCAGTTGCCGCAGCCGTTGATCTGGCTGGCGCGCAGCATCACCAGGTTCTGCGTGCTGTGCGAGAGGCCGGTCTGCTGCAGCAGACCGTGGACGGCGAACAGGCGCTTCGCCAGCTTGGTGCCGAGCTCGTTCTGCATGATGTCGATACGGGGTTCCATCGTCGTCGTCCTCACTCATGGGATCTACTGGACGAACACGAGATGCCGCGGCCCGCGCCGCCGTGACAATCCTGGGACGTGACGAGCGCCATACCGGCCGAACTGTCACAGCAGCCGGCCGGGCGGCATCTGGTGGGTGACACACGCGCGCACAAGGAGCCAGCCATGACCGGTACGGACCGAGCCACCGAGGCTTTCGTTGCCCACCGCAACCTCCTGTTCACCGTCGCCTACGAACTCCTCGGCTCCGCCGCCGACGCGGAGGACGTCCTCCAGGAGACCTGGCTGCGCTGGGTGAAGGTGGATCTCGACATGATCCAGGACCAGCGCGCGTACCTGGTCCGCATCGCCAGCCGCCAGGCCCTCCAGCGCCTCCGCACCCTGGGCCGCCGCAAGGAGTCGTACGTCGGCCCGTGGCTCCCCGAACCGCTGCTCACCGCGCCCGACGTCGCCGAGGACGTCGAACTGGCCGACAGCGTCTCGATGGCGATGCTGCTCGTCCTCGAAACCCTCAAACCGACCGAGCGCGCGGTCTTCGTCCTCCGCGAGGTCTTCGGCCTCGACTACGACGAGATCGCCGAGGCGGTTGACAAGAAACCCGACGCCGTCCGCCAGATCGCCCACCGGGCCCGTTCCCACGTCGCTGCCCGGCGCCCGCGCGGGGTCGTCTCCGCCGACGAGACCCGGGACGCCCTCGAAGCCTTCCAACGAGCCGTCAACACCGGCGACATCCAGGGCCTGGTCGACATCCTCGCCCCGGACGTCGTCTTCCTCGGCGACGGCGGCGGCGTGGTCCAGGCCCTCCCACGCCCGGTTTTCGGCGCCGAAAAGGTGGCCCGCATCCTCGCCCTGGCAGTGGACCGCCTGGCCGAAGGCAACCTCGAGATCACCCACATCAACGGCCAGCCCGCGATGCTCCTCCGCTTCACCGACGAGGTCGACACCGTCACCGTCCTCCACGTCAACAACGGCCTCATCGCCGGCCTCTACGCCGTCCGCAACCCCACCAAACTCACCCACCTCACCGAAGAGATCACCCTCACCCGCTGACCCCACCCGAAGCCAACGACTCCAAGCCGGAAGCTTCCAGGAGTGATGCGTCGGCGCGTATGTTCGAAGCGTGGCGTTGAGGTCATTGCCGCAGCGTGTCGTTCGGGTCGTCGGCGAAAGCCCGGTCTCCGAACGGGTGGCCCACGCCCAGGAGCTGGTGTACGGGCCGTTGATCGAATGGGCACGACGTACTCCGCTGCACACGGACGTGCTCGGTCATTCGTTGCACCCGTCGCTGACCGACGTGACCGCCGGGTGCTGGCTCGCCACGTCCGTTCTCGACGTCGCCGGCGGCTCCGAGTCGCGCCGCGGGGCGACGATCCTGACCGGGTTCGGCCTGCTGGCGTCTCTGCCGACCGCTCTCGCAGGCGCCGGCGACTGGGCCGAACTGTCCGGCGCCGAACGCAGGATCGGCGCAGTCCACGCGCTCGGCATGGACACCGCAACGTTCCTCTTCGCAGGGTCCCTCGTCGCGCGTCTCCGCGGCAGGCACTCCCTCGCCACGAAGCTCGCCGTGGCAGGCAACCT
Source organism: Kribbella sp. NPDC054772 (assembly GCF_053611945.1). Classification (NCBI taxonomy): domain Bacteria; kingdom Bacillati; phylum Actinomycetota; class Actinomycetes; order Propionibacteriales; family Kribbellaceae; genus Kribbella; species Kribbella sp. NPDC054772. Next base: position 112,029 of record NZ_JBSHBJ010000001.1, read on the forward strand.
GGTTGTCGCGGGCGCGGGCTTCCTCGGCGGGCACCTTGCTCTACACCGCGGAACCGCCCGGCGAACCCCGATGAGCGATTAGCCAGATCCCCCGGCCACGGACTTCGCAGCTAACTGCTGAGCTATTTCAGGAGTGGGGCTGACTCGGGGACGGGGGTGAGGGGGGTGCCGGTGGTTAGCCAGTGGCGGAGGTTGTTGGCTACCAGGTTGGCCATGGCGGTGCGGGTGGGTTGGGTGGCGGAGCCTACGTGGGGGAGGAGGACGGCGTTGGGGAGGGTGAGGAGGTCGGGGTGGACCTTGGGTTCGTGTTCGAAGACGTCGAGGCCGGCGGACAGGATGGTGTTGGTGCGGAGGGCGTCGACGAGGGCTTGTTCGTCGACGACGGTGCCGCGGGCGACGTTGATCAGGATGCCGTCGGGGCCGAGGGCCTTGAGGACGTCGGCGTCGACGAGGTGGCGGGTGCTGTCGCCGCCGGGGATCACGATCATCAGCGTGTCGACGGCGGCGGCCATCTCGAGCAGTGACGGGTAGTACTCGTACTCGACGTCCTTCGGGCTTCTGTTGTGGTAGGCAACGGTGATGCCGAACGGCCGCACCCGGTCGGCGATCGCCTGACCGATCCGGCCGAGGCCGAGGATGCCCATCCGGCGCCCGTGCATCGTTGCGTGGGTCAACGGGTACGGCGTCCCGTCGGCCCACTCGCCGTCGCGGAGGTACCGCTCCGCGCGGGACAGTTCGCGGACCGTCATCAGCAGCAGCCCGAGCGCGGTGTCGGCGACCTCGTCGTCCAGGACGCCCGGCGTGTTCGTGACGACGACGCCACGCTCGGCCGCGGCGGTCGCGTCGATGCGGTCGTACCCGACGCCGAAGCTTGCCACCAGCCGGACGGCGGGCAGCCGGTCCAGGAACGGGCCGTCGATGGCGGTGCCGCCGGTGGCGACGGCAACGATCTCGTCGCGGCGGGCCGCGAGCACGGCGTCCGGGTCACGCTCCTCCCAGAGCCGGATCAGCTCGCAGTGACCGTCCAACCCGGCGGCGACGGCTTCGTTCATCGGTCCTGGCATCAGCACGACTGGTAGTCCCATGCGTTCATCCTCATCGACCGTCGCGGGCCGGACCAGGAACTTGACCAGCATTTCTCAGGCCCTGGACAGGAACTCTGCCGACCCGGCGAAGTTCACCGCGGCTTTCCCGCCGGAACCTGTTGCCTCCGCGGCCGGAACGGCGACGATCAGAACAGGAGGCCACCATGATCATCGACTGCGCTTACTACCGGGACGGACGCCGCCAGCACGTCGAGGCGATGTCCGTCGCCGATGCCGCCGCGAGCTGCCGGGCGGGCGGGTTCGTCTGGTTGGGGATGTACGAGCCCAGCGCCGAGGAGCTCGCCGAGGTCCGGGAGAGTTTCGGTCTGCACGAGCTGGCCGTCGAGGACGCGCAAACGTTCCACCTCCGCCCGAAGGTCGAGCCCTACGAGGGCGACGTCCGGCTGGTCATCCTGCGCACCGCGCGGTACGACGACGAGCGTGAGGAGGTGGACTTCGGGGAAGTCAGCGTGTTCGTCGGGCAGGCGTTCGTGATCACCGTCCGTCAGGGGGTGGCCAGCGATCTGCACGGTGCCCGGCTCCGGCTCGAGCAGCGCCCCGAACTGCTCGAGTGCGGGACCAGTTCGGTGCTGTGGGCGATCCTCGACCAGGTGGTGGACGGGTACACCCCGGTCGTCGCCGAATTGGAGCGCGATATCGAGGAGGTCGAGCGGACGGTGTTCGCCGGCACCGTCGCCCCGACCGAGCGGATCTACTTCCTGCGCCGCGAGGTGACCGATTTCTATCGCGCGGTCCACCCGCTGATCGCCGTACTCGCGACGCTGGAGCGTGATGCCCGGGACACCTCACTGCTGCCGTACTTCCGGGACGTGCACGACCACCTGGTCCTGGTGAACGAAGAGGTCGCTGCGCAGCGTGACCTGCTGGCCACGGTGCTAGAGGCGAACATGGCGGTGATCGGTGTCGAGCAGACGAAGGTCAGCGTGCGGCAGAACGCGACGATCGAGCAGTTGACCGTCCTCGCCACGGTGTTCCTGCCGTTGACCTTCGTCACCGGCTTCTTCGGGCAGAACTTCGCCTGGCTGGTCGATCGCCTGGGCTCCGCGTGGGACTTCTTCGTTCTCGGCATCGGCGGACTCGTCGTACCGGCTGTCCTGCTGCTCCTCTGGGTCCGTCGCCAGCGAGCCGCCAGACGGCAAGTCGCCTGAGGTAGCGGCCAGCCCCCGTCCGCTACCCGGCCGATGCTGGAGACATGACGAACACAGCAACTCTGCACGCGTACTTCGCCTACCGGGACGCGGTCGCCGCGCTCCGCTGGCTTGAGAAGGCCTTCGGCTTCGAGACGACCATGGAGGTCCCCGACGGCAACGGCGGCATCATGCACGCCGAGATGCGGTACGACGGGGTCGCGTTCACCCTGTTCACCGACCAGGAGGGCTACGACCGCCCGGCCCGCAAGGGCGAGACCGTCGGGCACGGGATGTACGTCGTCCTCGACACCCAGGAAGCGATCGACGCGATGCACGCGAAGGCGATCGCGGCCGGCGCGGAGCCGGTCTGGGCGCCGGAACTCTCCAAGTGGGGCAACTACCGCTGCCGCGTCGCGGACCCCGAGGGCTACGAATGGACCTTCGGTACCCATCGCCCGGGCCTCCCCGCGGACTGGTAGTACAGTCCGACCCGTGGCCCTTGGACCCATCGCTCCGGCGGACGGCCGGGAGATCGAGAACCTCATCCTCCGGTACGCCGAACTCGTCGACGACGGTGATTTCGCCGGCGTGGGCGAGCTGCTGGCCGATGCGACGTACTGCGGAAGTGGTGCCCCGCTCGTCGGGCGCGCGGAGATCGAGCAGTGGTTCCGGGACACGCTGATCGTCTACCCGGACGGTACACCGCGGACGCAGCACGTGACGACCAACATCGCGATCGAGTGGGACGACTCCAGCTCCGACGAGGCGTTCGCGCGGTCGTACGTGACGGTCCTGCAGGCGGTGCCGGACGACGTACCGGAGCTGATCGCGGCCGGTCGCTACCGGGACCGCTTCGTCCGGCGGGACGGTTCGTGGCACTGGGCGGAGCGGGTCGTCAACATCCGCCTGGTCGGCGACATCAGCAAGCACCTCCGGTCTGCGACCGACTAGACCATCACGGATGGAACCCCGCCTGATCGTCGTCCGCGGAAACTCCGGCTCCGGCAAGAGCTCGATCGTGGAAGGAATCCGCGCCGCGTACGGGCGCGGCATCGCCTACATCGAGCAGGACTACGTACGCCGGATCATCTTCCAGGAGCTGGACGATCCGCACGGCGCCAACATCGAGGCGATCGGCCAACTCGCCAGGCATGCGCTCGACCGCGGCTTCCACACCGTGGTCGAGGGCATCCTGCCGACGATCCGGTACGGCGCGATGCTGGCCGAGCTCGCCCGTGACCACGCGGACCACTTCTTCTACTACTTGGACATCCCGTTCGACGAGACGGTCCGCCGGCACGCGACGCGCGACAAGGCGAACGCCTTCACCGCCACGGACATGGCCGACTGGTACCGGCCGAAGGACCTGCTGGAACAGCCACGCGAAACGGTCATCGACGAGACGAGCACGCTCGACGCCACCGTCCAGCAGATCCTCACGGCAACCGGACTACGACTTCCAGCCGCCGAGGTTCAGGTCGGCGACGACGATCGGCTGGCCGGTCGCGAGTGACTGGTTGGCGGCGATCCCGACCGCGACCGCGCGGACGCCGTCGTTGACGTCGGCGGCGCGGCCCAGCGGATCGTTGCCCGGACCAACGAACAGGTCCTGGTAGATCAGTCGGTCGCCACCACCGTGACCGCCTTCACCACGGGGGATCTCGACCTCGACCGCGGTGGCCCAGTGCTTCTGCAGCACCAGTCGTTCACCGTTGGCGCGGACGTCGCCGGCGATCACCCGGTCGGACGGGTAGCTCGGGTCGATCTGGTCGTCGACGACCGCGGCGCGCTCGATCACCTCGAGCTCGGCGCGACCCTCGGTGCCGTTGACCGAGACGCGGTACCCCTCCCACGGCGAGTGCGCGTTCAGCGAGTAGCTCAGCCGCGCACCGTTCGCGTACTCCGCGATCACGGACATGTTGTCCTCGATCGTGATCCCCGGCGCGAACACGTCCTGGTCGCGCAGGTACCCGTCGTACTTCTCGCTCTCGTAGTAGAGCTGACGGTTCGCGTCGTCGGTACGCAGGTCGAGGAGCCACGGGTCGTTGGAGGAACCATCGATCGTGCCGCGCGCCGGACGCTCGCCGAGGCCGCGGGCGGCCGCGTTCTCGTCGCCGTAGAAGGCGAGTCCACCGGACGCGAACACGCGCGTCGGCGAGGAGGCGATCCACCAGTTCACCAGGTCGAAGTGGTGGGACGCCTTGTGGATCAGCAGGCCGCCGGAGTTCTTCTTCTCGCGGTGCCAGCGGCGGAAGTAGTCCGCGCCGTGCCGGGTGTCCAGCACCCACTGGAACTCGACGCTGGTGACCTGACCGATCTCGCCGTCCTGGATCAGCTGCCGGAGCGCGCTGTTCCGCGGCGAGTAGCGGTAGTTGAACGTGACGACCACGGACTTGCCGGACTCGTTCATCGCGTCGACGATCTGGCGAGTGCCCTCGGCGTCGATCGTCAGCGGCTTCTCGACGATCACGTCGGCGCCGGCGCGCAGCAGCCGCGCCATCACCGTGGCGTGCGTGTAGTCCGGGCTGGTCACCACCACGCGGTCGACGGACTGCTCCTTGACCATCCGCTCCAGGTCGTCGGCGCCGTACTGCGGGAGCTCGGGAGCGCCGAGGTCCGCGAGCTTCCGCTGGTGGAAGGCGAGGCGGCCCGGGTTCGGGTCGAGGAGGGCGACGAGCTGGGCGTCGTCGGGGCGCTCGAGAATCGCGCGGACGTAGGACTGCGCCCGCGATCCGGTTCCGGCGACTGCATAACGTCTGGGCACGGCAGACTCCTTCTACTCGTGTAGATCCAGAACGCTAGCAATCGCTTTCCGCGGGGTCAACCGTCGTACCATCGCTTCCATGTCCAAGGAGCCGGTGACGCGCAACGACGTGGCGGAGTACGCCGGGGTCAGTACCGCTGTGGTCAGCTACGTGGTGAACGCGGGGCCGCGGAAGGTCGCGCCGGAGACCCGCGAGCGGGTGCTCGAGGCGATCCGCGTGCTCGGGTACCGGCCGAACGCGACCGCGCGGGCGCTCCGGATGGGGACCACGCGGACGTTCGGCGTGATCACGCCGGACGGCGGGAACCCGTTGTTCGCGGAGCTCGCGAAGGCGATCGACAAGGAGGCGGCGGCCCGCGGGTACGTCGTACTGCAGACCAGCGCGGACGGGGATCCGGAGATCGAGCGCGCCAAGATCGGCGAACTGCTCGCGCGGCAGGTCAGCGGGCTGGTCCTGGTCGCGCCGAGTGCGGACCCGTCGGTGGAGGGCGTGCCCGTGATCGCCATCAACCGGTCGCTGGAGGCGGTGAGCTCGGTACGGCCGGCGTACCGCGAGGGCGCCCGGCGCGGCGTCGAGCATCTCGTGTCGCACGGGCATCGCGTGATCGGTCTGGTGATCGGAGGCGCCGGTCACCCCGAACGCGAACTCGGCTGGCGCGACGCGCTCGAAGCCGCCGGTCTGCCGGAGGGCCCGATCGTCCGCACCACGTTCTCCCGCGAAGGCGGCTACCGCGCCGCGCAGACGCTACTCGCCGCCAACCCCACCGCGATCTTCGCAAGCTCCGACCTGCAAGCCATCGGGGTACTGCGAGCACTCCACGAGGCAGGGGTGCGAATCCCCGAGGACGTCGCACTGGCAGCCTTCGATGGCACCCCCGAAACCGAATACACCTGGCCACCCCTAACCGTCGTCCGCCAGCCCGTCGAAGCCCTCGCCCGAGAAGCAGTCCAACGGCTCATCGCCGGCGAACAGTCCATCGAGGCCCTCACCGTCCCCACCGACCTAATCCTCCGCAAATCCTGCGGCTGTTAGAGCGTCCCCACGTCTTCGAAGATGAGGGCTGTGCGGGTGGCTAGGACTTCGGGGATGGCTTGGAGTTTTTCTAGGACGAGGCGGCGGAGGCCTTCGTTGTCGGCGGCGCGGACGAGGAGGATGGCGTCGAAGTCTCCGCCGACCAGCGCCATGTGTTTGATCTCGGGGATCGCCTGGAGTTGTTTGCGCAGGGTTCGCCAGGAGCTTTGGCGGAGACTGAGCGTGACGTACGCCGACGTTGCCAGGCCGAGCTTCAAGGGGTCCACCGTGACCGTGAAACCGGTGATCACGCCCGTCTGAGTGAGGCGTTCGACCCGGGCGTACGCGTTCGCCCGGGAGATGTGCACCTCGTCGGCCAGGGCGCGGATCGAGAGCCGTCCGTCCAGCCCGAGCGCCTCGATGATCTTCCGGTCGATCTCGTCCAGCGCGGGAGCGACGACAATCTGTCCAGGACCGGCCCGATGGACCATCACCTCGTCGGACATCCGCACGACCTCCTCGCCTGAGACTGCTGCCAAACGTCTCTCAATTCTTCCAGCTATGGAACAACTTGGCCAGGAGGGACGACGATGTGGCTACCGTCCGTCTCCTGCGCAGGAGGGTCCCGTGAGCGAGCGAAGCGAGTTCACCATCAAACACAGTCCACTTCGCGCCTCATCGGCGCCCGGAGCGAAGCGAGGACGTCGATGAGCTCCGTCGAGGAGCGTTTGCTCCCCTCCGCGGAACCCGTCTGTCTGATCGATCAGAACGGCGTACCGCATGACCACCCGTCGTACCGGCTGCCCACCAAGGAAGCCTTGCTCGACGGCTACACACAGTTGATCAAGGGCCGCCGGTTCAACGATCAGGCGAGTGCTCTGGTGCGCCAGGGCCGGCTCGCCGTCTACCCGTCGTCGTTCGGTCAGGAGGCCTGTCAGATCGCGGCCACGATGGTGCTGCGGGACGGCGACTGGCTGTTCCCGACGTACCGCGACTCGGTCTCGATCGTGAGCCGCGGCGTGGACCCGATCGACACGCTGACGCTGCTCCGCGGCGACTGGCACTCGGGCTACGACCCGTACGAGCACAAGGTCGCTCCGCAGTCGACCCCGCTCGCGACCCAGCTCCCGCATGCGGTCGGCGTCGCGCACGCGGCGCGGCTGAAGGGCGAGGACACGGTCGTGATGGCCCTGGTCGGCGACGGCGGCACGAGCGAGGGCGACTTCCATGAGGCGCTGAACTTCGCGGCCGTCTTCCACGCGCCGGTCGTGTTCTTCGTCCAGAACAACGAGTACGCGATTTCCGTCCCGCTCGCCAAGCAGACCGCCGCGCCCTCCCTCGCCCACAAGGGCATCGGGTACGGCGTCCCCGGCGAACGCACCGACGGCAATGACCTCGCCGGTCTGCTCGCGGTCCTCGGGCAAGCGGTCGAGGAGGCCCGCGCCGGCGAGGGACCGCAGCTGATCGAAGCGCACACGTACCGCGTCCAGGCGCACACCAACGCCGACGACGCGACCCGGTACCGCGAGGACGCCGAGGTCGCACCGTGGCTCGACCGCGATCCGATCCGGCGACTCACGACGTACCTCGAGCAGCAGGGCTGGCTGGACGACGACGTACGGGAACGCGCGGAGGCCGGGGCCGTGGCGGTCGCCGGCCGGCTGCGCGAGGGGCTGATGCCGGAGCCCGAGGTGAACCCGGCGGATCTGTTCGCGTATCTGCACGCCGAGGAGACGCAGCAGTTGCGTGAGCAGGCCGCGTTCCTCCGCGACGAGCTCGCCCGAGAGGAGGCCTGATCGCCGTGACGCACGTGAAGATCTCGATGGCCCAGGCGCTCAACCAGGCGCTCCGGGACGCGATGCGGGCCGACGACTCCGTGGTGATGTTCGGTGAGGACGTCGGCGCGCTCGGCGGCGTCTTCCGGATCACCGACGGGCTGACCGCCGAGTTCGGCGAGAACCGCTGCTTCGACACCCCGCTCGCCGAGGCCGGCATCGTCGGGATGGCGGTCGGGATGGCGATGAACGGGATGCGCCCGGTGGTCGAGATGCAGTTCGACGCGTTCGGGTACCCGGCGTTCGAGCAGGTCGTCTCGCATGTCGCGAAGATGCGCAACCGGACCCGCGGCCGCGTGCAGCTGCCGATGGTGATCCGCATCCCGTACGGCGGCGGCATCGGCGGCGTCGAGCACCACAGCGACTCGTCGGAGAGCTACTACGCGCATACGCCGGGTCTGACTGTGGTGACACCGGCGACCGTCGCGGATGCGTACGCCTTGTTGCGCAAGGCAATCGAGTACCCCGACCCGGTCGTGTTCATGGAGCCGAAGAAGCTCTACTGGGCGAAGGAAGAGGTCGACCTCACCGAGTCCCAGCCGGGCATCGGGACGGCCGTCGTACGGCGGGACGGCGCGGACGCGACGCTGATCGCGTACGGGCCCGCGGTGCCGGTCGCGCTCGAGGCCGCCGAGGTTGCGGCGGCCGAGGGGCGGCAGCTGACTGTCGTGGACGTGCGCTCGGTGGTGCCGTTCGACGACGAGACGGTGTGCGCGGCGGTACGGCGTACCGGGCGGGCTGTGGTGGTCGCGGAGGCGAGCGGGTTCGCGAGTGTGTCGTCGGAGATCGTTGCCCGGGTCACCGAGAAGTGCTTCCACTCGCTGGCCGCGCCGGTGCGGCGGGTGACCGCGTTCGACATCCCGTTCCCGCCGCCGAAGCTGGAGAAGTACCAGCTGCCGAGCGTCGACCGGATCCTCGACGCGGTCGACGACCTGCAGTGGGAGGACTCGTGAACACGTTCCTGCTCCCCGACCTCGGTGAAGGGCTGACCGAGGCAGAGATCGTCCGCTGGCTGGTGAAGGTCGGTGACGTGGTCGACGTCGACACCCCGGTCGCGGAAGTCGAGACGGCGAAGTCGATCGTCGAGCTGCCGTCGCCGTACGCCGGTGTGATCGAGGAACTGCACGGTGAGCCCGGTACGACGGTCCCGGTCGGCAAGCCGCTGATCACGGTCGCCCAATCGGTGACGCAGCCGGACGGGGCGGCGTACCGCGAGGAGGAGAAGGCCGGGTCGGGCAACGTGCTGGTCGGGTACGGCACCACCGAAACCGGGTCCTCGGGTCGGCGCCGGAAACCGCGTGCGGTTTCCGGAAACAATCTGTCGCACAGCGAGCAGAAGGAATCCCGCAAGGTGCCGTTGGTGATCTCGCCGTTGGTACGTCGGCTCGCGCGCGACGCCGGAGTGGATCTGAGGACGCTCGCCGGCACGGGTGAGGGCGGGCTGATCGTCCGGCGCGATGTCGAGCAGGCGATCGCGGCCCGCTTCGAGAAGCCCGCGCCGGTCGGGACGCCGGCGCCGGTCGGGACGCCCGCGCCGGTCGATCGTTCTGGGTTGCCCGAGTTGCGGCGTACGCCGATGAGCGGGTTCCGGAAGGCCGTGGTGGCGACGCTGACCCGCAGCCGGGCGGAGATCCCGGAGGCGACCACCTGGGTCGACGTCGACGCCACCGCGCTGATCGAACTCCGCGAATCGTTGCGATCAGCAACGGACCAAGGCCCGGGCCTGCTCGCCCTGATGGCCCGGTTCGTGGTCGCCGGCCTGCAGAAGTACCCGGAACTCAACGGGTACGTCGACACCGCGCGCGAGGAACTCGTCCAGTACGACGGGATCAACCTCGGCCTCGCGGCGCAGACGGACCGCGGTCTCATGGTTCCGGCCGTCGCGGGAGCGCACGCGCTGACCACGCGCGGTCTGGACGCCGAGATCCGCCGGCTGACTACCTCCGCACGCGGCGGCAAGCTGACGCAGCACGAGCTGACGTCGGGGACGTTCACGCTGAACAACTACGGCAGCTTCGGCGTCGACGGCAGCGCGGCGATCATCAACCACCCGCAGGTCGCGATCCTCGGCGTCGGGCGGATCATCGACCGCCCGTGGGTCGTCGACGGTGAGCTCGCGGTCCGCAAACTCACCCAGCTGTCGCTGGTCTTCGACCACCGCGTCTGCGACGGCGGCACGGCGGCAGCCTTCCTTCGCTTCGTCGCCGACGCTTTCGAGAACCCGGTCTCAGCCTTCGCCGATCTTTAGGACAGCTGGCGCGGTCGGAGCCCGACCAGGATCACCCGGAGCCCGGAGGCGAATCGTGCCTCCGGGCCGGGGGGGGGGCCGCCGGGGGGGGGGGGGGGCGCGGGGGGGGGGGGGGGGGCCCCCCCCCAGGCCCCCGCGCCCGGCGCCCCCCGCCCGCGGGCTC
>NZ_JBSHBJ010000001.1:122296-141197 GCF_053611945.1 Kribbella sp. NPDC054772
GTGTCCCCCGCCCACTCTACCCCTCCCCGTCTCACACCCTGCGACTTTCTTGGGGCCCGGGGGCGGGGGCGCCCCCCCACCTGCAACCCCGGGCGCCGGGGGGGTATTGTGGCCGCCGGCCCGGCCTGGCCGCCGCGGTTGAGGTAGGCGGCCAGGTGGGTGGCGTCGACGCCCATCCGATCGGCCGACGCGCCGGCCCACCGCGTCTCGTTCATCCCGCTGCGCCGTACCACTGTCAGCCAGGCGGAGTCGGTCACCGCGGAGCCGATCAAGTAGTGGAAGATCGCGGACACCGCCGCGTCCAGATGGGTGCCCTTGAAGCCGGCCCGCGCCAGGATCCCCTCGACCCGGTGGGTCAGCGCGTTGTAGTTCGGCCCGAGTCCGGCGTGCGACGGGAGCAACTGCGCGGCCCACGGGTGCTCCCACAACGCCTGGTACGCCGCCTGGATGACCACCGTGACCTGGTCGCGCCAATCGCCGTGTTCCTCGGGCGGCGCCGGCTCGAGGATCTCGTCGACCGCGAGCTCGAGCAGGTCGTTCTTGTTCGCGATCCGCCAGTACAGCGCAGACGTCGCGGAGACGCCGAGCTCGGTCGCCATCACCCGCATCGAGAACGTGTCGAGGCCGTCGCGGTCCAGCACCCGGATCGCCGCCGTGACCACGTCCTGCCTGCTCAGGCGGCTCTTCGTCGGCTCCGCGTCGTCCCGCAGCCACACCGATCCGAGCACCGTCCGCCGATCCGCTTCTCGCACTGAAACAGTGTGTCAGATCCGGAGACAGTGTTTTACCAACGAAAGTCGGCCGGTCCGGAACCTTCGGTACGACGACGTGGGCGCCCCGTCGCGGAAGTCTGAGAGACATGACGAATCCCCAGGTGAAGCGCGCGACTTTTCTCGGACTCTTCGCGGTCGCGGCGGCGAGTGTCACCAGCACCCCGATGGCCTCGGCGGGCGTGCGTCGCGGACTCGAGCTGAAAGGTGTCGCCTACGACACCGGCGGTGGACCGGCCGAGGAGGACAGCCGGGCGCGCTGGCGGCACAGCACGATGCGCGCCGAGATCCATGCCATCCGGCATCGGCTGCACGCCAACTGGGTCAGCATCTACGGCAGCGACGTACAGCGGTTGATCGAGACGGCGACGGTGGCGCTCGAGGCGGGGCTGACGGTGTCGATCCAGCCGCGGTCGTTCGACGAGCCGCAGGCGGCGGAGCTGGAGAAGCTGCGGGTGGTCGCTGTCGAGGCGGAGCGGTTGCGGCAGCGGTACGACCGGGAGGTGATCCTGGTGGTCGGGTGCGAGTTCATGCTGTTCACGCCGGGGATCGTGCCGGGGGAGACGTTCTTCGAGCGGGCCGAGTACCTGACCAAGGGTGACTTCGACATGGCCGAGCTGCAGCGGAAGTTCCGCGCGTTCACGGCCCGGACGGTGAAGGTTGCCCGTGGCAATTTCCAGGGGCGGATCACGTACGGCGCGGCGTCGGATCTCGAGCAGGTGGACTGGTCGCTGTTCGACATCGTCGGGCTCGACTACTACTCGTACCATGCGCGCCGCGCCGACCACGCGAAGGAGCTGGCGCCGTTCCGCCGGTGGAACAAGCCGATCCTGATCCTGGAGTTCGGGTGCTGCACGTTCACCGGCGCGGCCGAGCTGGGCGGGATGGGGTGGGACATCGTCGACTACAGCGGCGACGTCCCGGTCATCCCGCCGCAGTACGTGCGCGACGAGCTGGAGCAGGCGGACCACCTGGAGAACATGCTGGAGGTCTTCACCGCGGAAGGCTTCCTCGGCGCGTCGCCGTACACCTTCATCTCACCCGACGCGCCACACCGCCCCCACGACCGTCCCCACGACGAAGACATCGCAGCCTTCAGCCTCTGCAAGACCCTCCGCCACGACGACACGAACCCCGCCTCGCCGTACCACTGGCTCCCGAAGAAGTCCTTCCACGCAGTCTCACGCTTCTACGCCAAGTATTAGGCGACGTTGCACTAGGCGACGTTGAAGGTGTCCGGGTCAGGGCCGGTGCGCTCGCCGCGGTTCAGGGTGGTGATGGTGGCGAGGTCGTCGGCGGTGAGGGTGAAGCCGAAGACGTCGAGGTTCTCGCGGATGCGGGACGGGGTGACGGACTTCGGGATGACGATGTTGCCGAGCTGGAGGTGCCAGCGAAGGACGATCTGGGCCGGCGTGCGGTCGTACTCCTTGGCGAGGGTCTCGATGACCGGCTCGGACAGCAGCGTGCCGCCCTTCGCCAGCGGGCTCCAGGCCTCGGTGCGGATGCCGAAGTCGCGCCCGTACGTGCGTACGGCGTCCTGCTGCAGGTACGGGTGCAGCTCGACCTGGTTCACCGCCGGAGTGATTCCGGAGAGCCGGTCGAGGTGGTCGGGCTGGAAGTTGGACACCCCGATCGCACGCACGCGCCCGTCGGCGTACAGCTTCTCCAGTGCGCGCCAGCTGTCGGCGTACAGATCGCGGGCCGGCGTCGGCCAGTGGATGAGGTACAGGTCGAGGTACTCCAGGCCCAGCAACGACAGACTGGTGTCGAAAGCCTTCAGCGTGGAGTCGTAGCCCTGGTCCGCGTTCCACAGCTTGGTGGTGATGAACAGGTCGCTGCGGTCGATGCCGGACGCTGCGAGCGCCTGACCGACGCCCGCCTCGTTCTGGTACGCCGCCGCGGTGTCGATACTGCGATACCCGGCGTCGAGTGCGTGCGTGACGGCGGTCGCCGTCTCGTCGTTCGGGACCTGGAAGACGCCGTACCCGAGCTGGGGCATCTCGACGCCGTTGTTGAGTTTCACGGTGGGGATCATCGGTGGCTTCCTTCTAGTACTAGTGCAGGAGCGGCCTGGCTGGTGTGGCGGCGGTCCAGCAGGCCGGAGACGAGGGCGACGAGCAGACCGGACACGGCCAGCGCGGCGCCTACCCAGTTGGGTGCGGTGTAGCCGAGCCCGCGCTCGATGGTGAGTCCACCGAGGTACGCGCCGACTGCGTTGCCGAGGTTGAAGGCGGCGATGTTGGCCGCCGACGCCAGCGCCGGAGCGCCCGTCGCCTTGTCCATCACGCGCTTCTGCAGCGGAGCGACCGTGGCGAACCCGGCGGCTCCGAAGAGCGCGATCGTCACAGCAGACGGGAGCTTGGCGTGCGCAGTGAACACGAACACGACCAGCACGGCGGCTAGTAGTGCCAGGATCAGGTACAGACTCGGCATCAGCGACCGGTCCGCTGCCTTGCCGCCCAGCAGGTTGCCGACGACCAGTCCGGCGCCGAACAGCACCAGCAGCCAGGTCACGGCACCAGCAGAGAAGCCGGCGACCTCGGTCATCATCGGTGCGATGTAGGTGAACGACGCGAACACCCCAGCGAACCCGAGCGCGGTCATGGCCAGCGCCAGCCACACCTGCACGTTCTTGAACACCGCCAGCTCACCACGCAGCCCCGGTCCTTCCACAGTGCTCTGCTTGGGCACCAGGAACACGATGCCGAGCAGCCCGATCACTCCGAGCGCAGTCACCGCCCAGAACGTCGACCGCCACCCGAACTGCTGTCCGAGCGCAGTCCCACCCGGTACGCCGAGAACGTTGGCGACCGTCAGTCCGGTGAACATCAATGCGATCGCACTGGCTTGCTTCGCCTTCGGAACCAGTGACGCTGCCACGACCGATCCGACCCCGAAGAACGCTCCGTGAGCCAGCGCCGCCACGATCCGCCCGGTCATCAGAACGCCGTACGACGGGGCGAGGGCGGAGACCAGGTTGCCGGCGATGAAGACACCCATCAGCGCGATCAGCACGGTCTTGCGGGAGACCTTGGAGCCGATCGCGGTGAGTAGCGGGGCGCCGACCACGACGCCCAGGGCGTAGCCGGAGATGAGGAGACCGGCGGACGGGATGCTGACGCCGAAGTCGGTCGCGACCTCGGGCAGGAGCCCCATGATGACGAACTCGGTGGTCCCGATCCCGAAAGCACCGATAGCCAGTGCGAGCAGAGCCGCGGGCATGGGCTGTTCTCTCCTTTGAATGTAGTCTTGTGACTATTACCGGCGTGCGCGATAGTTGCACACGCGGGCTATTGCATAAGCCTCATGATGGCTCATGCAATCGCGAAGTTCAAGTGGAGGTTGTCGTGGGACTACCGGATGACGCCGCGGAGGCGCGGGCGCAGGGGTGGCGAACCCTGGCGGCACTGCATGCCCGGATCGAGGACGAGCTGGAGCGCGCGCTGCAGAAACAGCACGGGCTCTCGGTGAGCGAGTACAGCGTGCTGGACGTGCTGGCGCGGCAGGACGACTACCACCTGCGGATGAACCAGCTGTCGAACGCTGTGGTGCTCAGCCAGTCGGCTACTACCCGCCTGGTGAACCGGCTGGAGGACCGCAAGCTGCTGCAGCGGTACCTCTGCCCGACGGACCGGCGGGGGATCTACACCGAGGTCACCGAGGCCGGCCGGGATTTGCTGGAGCAGGCCCAGCCGACGCATGACGCCGTACTGACGTCTGCACTGCAGAATGCCGCCGAGCTACCTGAGCTCTCCCCGCTCGTCACTGCGCTGGGGAAGCTCCCGCTGGCGGTCTGACATGGCACGGTACGACAACCGGAAGCTCTACTACTGGTTGATGGGCAGCTGCCTGACGCTGATCGGCCTGGCGTGGTTCGTCGTACGGCTGTTCTCGATCCCGGTCGCGATCGGGATGAGCGCGGTCGCCGCCGTGCTGCCGCCGATCGCGGTCATCGTCGCGAACTGGGGTCACGACCAGCGCTGACCGGGATCACCGGGCGTCGGGTCCAGGTAGAGGTGCCGGATGCTCGGGTGGTCCCGGCGTACCTCGACGTCGACCTTCTCGGCGAGCTGCTCGATCGCGGCGCCGGTCGTGTGCGAGTCGACCAGGTCGACGGTCGCGACGACCAGCACCTGATCCGGTGCGAGCCGGAGACTGAGCAGCTCCAGGACATCCTCGATCCCCGGCTGACCGGCGATGATCGCCCGGATCTGCCGCTGCTGATCGACCGGCAGGGCCCGCCCGATCAGCATCGCCTTGTTGTCCCGTCCGAGCGTGAACGCGACGACGATCAGTAGGACCCCGATCGCGATCGACGCGGCGCCGTCCCACAGGTGCTCGCCGGTGACCACCGACAGGGTCACGCCGATCGCCGCGATCAGTAGGCCGATCAGCGCGGCAGAGTCCTCGAATGCGACGGTCTTCACCGCGGGCTCCGCCGCCCGGACCTGTTTCAGGAACGGTACGCCGGCTTCGCGGGCCTGCCGGCGCAGCTGCAACACCGCCCGCAACCAGGACGTGCCCTCGAACACGAACGAGAGCGCGAGCACCGCGTAGATGACCGGCAGCGCCGCGATCGGTTCCGGGGCGAGGATCGAGCGCAGTCCTTCGGTGATCGAGAAGCCCGCGCCGAGCACCAGGATCCCGACCGCGGCGAGCAGCGACCAGAAGTACCGCTCCATCCCGTACCCGAACGGATGCCGGGCGTCGGCCGGCTTGCGGCTGCGATGCAGCGCGGTCAGCAGGAAGACCTGGTTGAGGGTGTCGGCGACCGAGTGCGCCGCCTCGGCGAGCAGCGCCGTCGATCCGGACAACAGGCCGGCCACGATCTTCGCGATCGCGATCGCGAGGTTCGCCGTACCGGCCAGGAGGACTGTGGCGTCCGATTCTTCCTCAGCCATTCCCTCCGCGTGCCCGCAGCCCGCCCGACTGAAACAGCACCTCGATGAAGGCGGCGGCGAGCGGGTCCGGCGTACCCCGGGTGTAGGCCGCGAGGGTTCTCCGGACGGGAGGATCGGGGCGCAGCACATGACCCACTCCGGTCAGGATGTTGTCCGGCACCAGCGCGGGCCCCAGACCTGCCGCGGCGAGCGCCGGTGCGGCCGCGGTCTGCTCCGTGCGTACGGCGATCCGCGGCTCGAAACCTGCCTGCGCACAGACGCGATCGAGTACGTCGGCGAGTCCGTGATCCGGCGCGTAGTGGACCCACGCACGGTCGGCGAGATCGCCGAGCTTGACCGTGTCGCCGGTCGCGGCCGGGTCGTCCGGCGCGACCACCACGACGAGCTCCTCGGTGCCGATGGTCGTGCTGACGCCGGACCAGTTGGCCGGTTCGGGACCGACCGCGAGGTCCGCCTCACCGGCGTACATCGCCTCCACCAGCTCGTCGGTATGGCGGTGTTCGAACAGGCGGATGCCGACGTCGGGGTGGGTCTGTCGCCAGCGACGCAAAGCCTGCGGGAGGACGCCGAGCGTGATCGAGTAGAGCGTCGCGATCTGCAGCTCGCCAACCTCGAGACCGGCGGCCTGCCGCGCGGCGCACCGGGCACGTTCCGCGTCGGCCAGCGCGGCGCGGGCGTGCGGAAGCATCGCCCGGCCGGTCGGAGTCAGCCGGACGGCGCGAGGGAGCCGCTCGAGGAGCGGACCGCCGGCGGAGCGTTCGAGCGTGCGGATCTGGTGCGAGAGGGCCGGCTGGGTGACGTGCAGGAGCTCGGCGGCTCTCGTGAACGAGCCTTCGTCGATCACGGTGACGAGGTACTCGAGCTGCCGCAGCGTTGCCATGTCTTCAGCTTATGGGTTCGGTGAAAACTATGCCTTGGTTTTATCTTCGCAGGTCAGCAAGGCTGTCGGCATGACGAATGTTGCGTTGGTGGTCGGAGCCCGTGGCGTGATCGGGACGAACCTGGTCGAGCATCTGGCGTCGTTGCCGGACTGGTCCGTGATCGGGTTGTCTCGGCGCGGCGGCACCGACGTACCCGGTCGGGTGCGGCACATCGCGGTGGATCTGCTCGATCCGGACGACACCCGGCTGCGGTTGTCGGGGCTGTCCGAGGTGACGCATGTCTTCTATGTCGCGTATCAGGATCGGCCGACCTGGGCCGAGCTTGTCCCGCCGAACCTGGCGATGCTGGTCAACGTCGTCGACGCGATCGAGCCGGTCGCGCGGGGGTTGCGGCATGTGAGCCTGATGCAGGGGTACAAGGTGTATGGCGCGCACCTCGGGCCGTTCAAGACGCCGGCTCGTGAGGACGACCCGCCGCATCTTCCGCCGGAGTTCAACGTCGACCAGCAGCGCTTCCTGGAGGAACGCCAGCAGGGCAAGGCGTGGACGTGGTCGGCGCTGCGGCCGTCCGTGGTCGGTGGTGCAGCGTTGGGCAATCCCATGAATCTTGCGGTCGCGATCGCTGTGTATGCGTCGCTTTCCAAGGAGCTCGGCGTACCGCTGCGGTTTCCGGGCAAGCCCGGCGCGTATCACTCGTTGCTGGAGCTGACCGACGCCGGATTGTTGGCGAAGGCAACGGTTTGGGCGGCGACCGCACCGGGTGCGGCGAACCAGGCGTTCAACATCACGAACGGCGACCTGTTCCGGTGGAGTGAGCTGTGGCCGAAGATCGGTGCCTGGTTCGGGCTGGAGGTCGCGCCGCCGCTGCAGATGTCGTTGCAGGACGTGATGGCGGACAAGGAGCCGGCGTGGAAGCAGTTGCAGGCGAGCCATGACCTGGCGGCGACGCCGTTCGCCGAGGTGTCCTCGTGGCCGTTCGCCGACTTCGTCTTCGGCTGGGACTACGACTTCTTCGCCGACTCCTCGAAGGCCCGGCGCGCAGGCTTCCACGAGTACGTCGACACCGAGCAGATGTTCTACGCCATCTTCACCGAGCTCCGACGCCGGCGCATCATCCCGTGACGGTCGCCGGTTCGCGCTGGTACGGCGTTTGCGCGAAGAATATGGTTATGCTCCGGGGCGTGACGGCGATGGGTGCTGGGAAGTTGCTCGGGGCTAATTTGCGGGCGCGGCGGGATGAGCAGGGGATCTCGCTGTCCGAGCTTGCCCGGCGGTCCGGGATCGCGAAGGGCACGCTGTCGCAGCTGGAGTCGGGCGCGGGCAACCCCACGATCGAGACAGTGTTCAGTCTGTCGAACGCTCTCGGCGTCCCGGTCTCACTGCTGCTGACCGACTCACCGCCCTCCGACGTGGTCCTCGTACGGTCCGCGGACATCGACGTACTGTCCGGTGAAGCCATCGATCTGCGGCTGCTCCGCCGCCTGGAGCACCCGGGCGGGCTGTTCGAGATCTACAACCAGGAGATCCGCCCGGACGCGGTGCAGCATTCCGACGGGCATCCGGGCACCGAACACCACGTCGTACTGACGGGAAACCTGAGGGTGACGACCGGCGGGCGGACCGAGGAGCTGGGCGCCGGCGACTACCTCGCGTTCCGGGCCTCGGGACCGCACCACTACGAGGCGGTGGACGGCCCGGTGCGCTCGGTGCTGCTGCTCGAGTACCCGCCGGACGTCTACCCGGCGCCCCCGGGACCGCACCCGGTGAGCTGATCGCCGAGGGTCCATTGACCATCGCCCGGAGACACGCGTACGCTCGAACCGTTCATTTTAGTGAACGGTCTGCCGAAGGAGCGCTGCGATGACCCGGTCCATGACACCCGACGTGGTGGTCGTCGGCGCGGGTGTCGTCGGAGCTGCCTGCGCCGAGGCCCTGTCGGCCGCCGGGGTGCGCGTCATGGTGATCGACCGCGACGGCCCGGCCGCCGGTACGACGGCCTCGGGCGAGGGCAACGTCCTGGTCTCCGACAAGGAGCCCGGCCCTGAGCTCGAACTGGCGATCGCCTCCCGCGCGGAGTGGGACGTCGTGAGCGAACGGCTGCCGCAGCGGGTCGCCGACGTCGAGTGGGAGGCGAAGGGCGGTGTCGTCGTCGCGACGGCGGATCCTGAACCCCTGAAGGCGTTCGCGGCCAAGCAGCGTGCCGCCGGAGTCGACGCGCGGGTGATCACGCCGGCCGAGGTCTTCGAGCTCGAGCCGCTGGTCACCCCACGCGTGACAGTCGGTGTGCACTACCCGGACGACGCGCAGGTCCAGCCCGTGCTGGCGGCGACCGCGCTGCTGACCGCGGTCCGCGATCGTGGCGGCGAGGTGTTGTCGGGGGTGAACGCGCTGGGCGTTCGGCAATCGCGCGGGCGGGTCGTCGGCGTCGAGACGTCGGACGGTGACATCGCGTGTGGCGCCGTACTCAATGCCTGTGGGCCGTGGGCGGGTGCCTTCGCCGCGGCGGCCGGTGCGGCGATCGAGGTGCTGCCGCGCCGCGGGATGATCCTGGTGACCGCTCCACTGCCGGAATGCGTGCGCCACAAGGTGTACGACGCCGACTACGTGGGCGCCGTCGGCAGCGGTGACGCGGATCTGCAGACCTCCACAGTGGTCGAGTCCACGCGCGGTGGGACGGTGCTGATCGGGTCGAGTCGCGAGCGGATCGGGTTCGACGACACCGTGAAGGTGCGGGTCTTGCAGGAGCTGGCGCGCAAGGCCGTCGGGCTGTTCCCGTTCCTCGGCGACGTCCCGGTGATGCGAACGTACGGCGGATTTCGCCCCTACGCCCCGGACCACCTGCCGGTGATCGGCCAGGACCCGCGCCTACGCGGACTGTGGCACGCCACCGGGCACGAAGGCGCCGGCATCGGCCTCGCCCCGGCGACCGGGCGTCTCCTCACCGAACTGTTCCTCGACCTGGCCCCGCATCTCGATCCGTCGCCCTTCCGCGTCGACCGTCCGGAGGTGATCGCCGCATGACCGCGTGCCAACGCCCGCGTCCGGGCGACCCCGCCGACGTCGGCCGTCCACCGACCGTTCCGGTCACCGTCGACGGCCATCCAGTCACGGCGCACGCCGGTCAGACCGTGGCCGCCGTACTCATGGCGAACGGTCGAGATACCTGGCGTACGACGCGCGTGAACGACCGCCCGCGCGGCACCTTCTGCGGTATCGGCGCCTGCTTCGACTGCCTGGTCACGGTGAACGGGCTGCCCGACACGCGGGCCTGTCAGCGCACGATTGAACCCAACGACGCGATCACCACGCAGCAGGGCGCAGTCATCCCCAAGACAACCGAGGCGACGTCTTCCGAAGAGGCGGCGAGGAGCGCGGACGTTGTCGTCGTGGGTGCCGGACCGGCTGGGATCGCGGCGGCGCTGACGGCTGCGGACGGCGGTGTCGACGTACTGCTGGTGGACAACGCACGCGACGTCGGCGGGCAGTTCAACCGGCAGTTGCCGACCGAGTTCGCGGCCCGGCGGCCCGATCGGTTGCAGCACGGTTGGAAGAGCTTCGCCGCGCAGCGCGAACGTCTCGCCCAGCACCCGCACATCACCCACCTGACCGAGACGTCGGTCTGGGCGATCGAGGGCAACCGGCTCTGGGCGCAGCGTGGTCCTGCCGACGCGGCTGGCCGGACGCCGTTCCCGATCGACGCGAAGGCCGTGGTCCTCGCGACCGGTGCGTACGACCGCGTGCTCCCGTTCCCCGGCTGGGACCTGCCCGGCGTCTACACCGCGGGCGCCGCGCAGGCCCTCGCCAAAGGGCAGCGGATCTCGGTCGGTCGCCGCGTCCTGGTCGCCGGCACCGGCCCGTTCCTGCTGCCGGTGGCCGAGTCGCTGACCGGCGTCGGCGCCGAGGTGGTCGCGCTTCTCGAGGCGAACTCGCTCGCCACCGTCCGCAAGGGCTGGTCCGTCGACCCGATGGTTGCCACCAGCAAGCTTCGGGAAGCGGCCGGGTACGGCGCTCTGCTGGCCCGGCACCGGATTCCGCTCCGGCACGGCTGGACCGTCGTCGCTGCCCACGGCACCGATCACGTCGAGGCCGTCACCATCGCCCGCCTGGACGGGAACTGGCGCCCGGTCCCCGGCACCGACCGCCGGATCGAGGTCGACGCAGTCTGTCTCGGCTTCGGCTTCACGGCCAATCTGGAGCTCGCTGTCTCCGCCCGCTGCGAACTCACCACGGCTCCCGACGGCGGGCCCGCCGTGACAGTCGACGACAACCAGCAAACCAGTACGCCGGGCTTCTTCGCCGCCGGTGAACTGACGGGGGTCGCCGGAGCCGTTCCGTCAACAGC
This sequence comes from Kribbella sp. NPDC054772, assembly GCF_053611945.1. NCBI lineage: Bacteria > Bacillati > Actinomycetota > Actinomycetes > Propionibacteriales > Kribbellaceae > Kribbella > Kribbella sp. NPDC054772. The sequence continues at coordinate 133,191 of NZ_JBSHBJ010000001.1, forward strand.
AGAAGGCACTGTGGCCGGGGCAGCTGCGGCGCAGTACGCCCTCGGCGAGACGCCGAACGCCCGCGAGCGGAGCGGCGTACGCAAAGGCCGGCGGTTGGCGGCGGCGCTCGCCCGTGCGTATCCCGTGCGGGACGGATGGAAGACCTGGAGTACGGCGGAGACCCTCGTCTGCCGGTGTGAAGAAGTCACCCGCGGCGACCTCGAGACAGCTGCCGCGGATCGCGGTCTGGATGACGGCCGGGCAATGAAGCTCAGCAGTCGCGCGGGGCTCGGGATGTGTCAGGGGCGGGTGTGTTCGCGCACCGTCGCGGCATTGCTCGCCGAGCCCGGCGCCGTACCGAAACCGAGCATGAAACGACCGATCGCCGTACCCGTCAGGCTGCGCGATCTGGCCAACACGCAGGAGGAACAATGAGCGAGAAGCTGGAAGGCGTCATCGTCGCGACGGCGCTGCCGTATGCCGAGGACCCCGCGGCGCCGGCCGGGCTGCGGCCGGACCTGGACAAGTACGCCGAGCACTGCCGGTGGCTGGTCGACAACGGGTGCCGCGGTGTCGGGCCGAACGGTTCCCTGGGGGAGTACTCGTCGCTCACCGACGACGAGCGCCGCGCGGTCGCGAAGACCGCGATCGAGGCGGTCGGTGACGACGGCATCGTGGTCGTCGGCGTGCACGGCGTCGGCTCGCACCAGGCGCGGGCGTGGGCCGAGAAGGCCGCCGAGGACGGCGCGGACGGCGTCCTCTGCCTGCCGCCGACGATGTACCGGGCGAACCGCGGCGAGGTGATCGCGCACTTCACCGAGGTCGCGAAGGCCGGGCTGCCGGTGATGGTCTACAACAACCCGCTCGATACCAAGGTCGACCTGACGCCGGACCTGCTCGGCGAGATCGCGCAGATCGAGAACATCGTCGCGGTCAAGGAGTTCTCCGGTGACGTCCGCCGGATCCTGGAGATCCGCGAGCTGGCGCCGGACCTCGCGGTGATCGCGGGCGCCGACGACCTGACCCTCGAAGCGCTGCTGATGGGCGCGACCGGCTGGTTCGCCGGCTTCCCGAACGTGTTCCCGGCGGAATCGGTGCGGTTGTACAACCTGGCGCTCGAGGGCAAGCTGGAGGAGGCCCGGGCGCTGTACGAGCCGCTGGTCGCCACGTTCCGGTGGGACTCGCGGGTCGAGTTCGTGCAGGCGATCAAGTACGGCATGGACTACGTCGGCCGCTTCGGCGGACCGTGCCGGCCGCCGCGCGGGCCGCTCGTCCCGGAGCACGTCGCACAGCTGGAGCTCGACATGAAGAAAGCAGTGGAGTCCCTGTCATGAGGTCCGTGCGGACGATCAGCGCGATCGATTCGCACACCGAGGGGATGCCGACCCGCGTCGTCACCGGCGGGGTCGGCGTCGTCCCGGGGGCGACGATGGCCGAGCGGCGCGAGTACTTCATCAAGCATCTCGACGACCTGCGGTTGTTCCTGATGAACGAGCCGCGGGGCCATGCCGCGATGAGTGGCGCGATCCTGCAGCCGCCGACCCGCTCCGACGCGGACTGGGGCGTGCTCTACATCGAGGTCTCCGGCCTGCTGCCGATGTGCGGGCACGGGACGATCGGTGTCGCGACCGTGCTGGTCGAGTCCGGGATGGTCGAGGTGACCGAGCCGGTGACGAAGGTCCGGCTGGACACGCCCGCCGGCCTGGTCGTCGTTGACGTTGCCGTCAGCAACGGTCGCGCCGAGCACGTGACGCTGCGCAACGTCCCGTCGTACTCGCATGCGCTGGACGCTTCCGTGGACGTTCCCGGTCTGGGGAAGATCACCTACGACCTGGCGTACGGCGGGAACTTCTACGCGATCCTGCCGTTGGAGCAGCTCGGGATCCCGTTCGACCGGGCGGAGAAGGATCGCATCCTGAAGGCCGGGCTGGACATCATGGACGCGATCAATGCGACCGATCGTCCGGTGCACCCGCTCGACCCGGGGATCAACGGCTGCAAGCACGTGCAGTTCACCGCACCGGGTCTCGACGGCGCCGACTCGCGCAACGCGATGGCGATCCACCCGGGCTGGTTCGACCGTTCCCCCTGCGGCACGGGTACGTCGGCCCGGATGGCGCAGCTGCACGCCCGCGGGGAGCTCGCGCTGGACACCGACTTCGTCAACGAGTCCTTCATCGGCACCCGCTTCACCGGCCGCCTCGTCGAGGAAACAACGGTCGGCCCGTACGTCGGCGTCGTCCCCACGGTCACCGGCCGCGCCTGGATCACCGGCACCGCCAACTACCTACTCGACCCCGACGACCCCTTCCCCACCGGCTTCGTCCTCTAACCCCGGGATCCCGGGACGTGCTGGAACGCCGCTGGATCCGGAGAGAAGCAGCTCAGCGGTGGAGTTTGGATTGCCAGTCGGTGGGGACTTTGCCGCCGGGGACTGGCTGGGATTCGGGGCGGGAGGCGGGTGGGGCGAGGGCGGGGCCCTCGTAGTACTGGGACTCGCCGTAGTGCCAGAACCAGTCCTCGCCCGGTTCGAAGCTGCGGACGATCGGGTGGCCGGCCTCGGCCGCGTGGGCGGACGCGTGCTGGGCGGGAGACGAGTCGCAGCACCCGATGTGACCGCACTGGGCGCAGCGCCGGAGGTGGAACCACCACCCGCCGGCTTCCAGGCACTCGACGCATCCGGTGCCGCTCGGAGGGACAGCGCTGTCGATGCCTGGCGTTCCAGAACTCTCCGTCATACCGGACATCCTCGCCGCTCCCCGGCCCCCGGACAAGCAACACCCAGCGGTCACTCGGGCTCCCTCGACTAGGACACGTCCTGTCCGCTACTCCCGACAGACTGGCCGCATGATTCCTGGTGGTAAGTCGACAGTGACGCCGTACATCGCAGCGAAGGGTGCCGATCGGTTCCTGGAGTTCGTGGAGCAAACCTTCGAAGTCAAGACAACGGGCCGGGTCCTGAACGAGGACGCGACGATCGGCCATGCAGAGATCACGGTCGGCGAATCCGTCCTGATGACGTTCGATGCGGCCCCCGACTGGCCGGATATGCCCAGCCTCCTGAGTGTGTACGTCGACGACGTCGAGAAGACGTTCGCTCGCGCACTCGATGCCGGCGCGACGGTGGTCACGGACTTGTTCTACTCACGCATCATCGGCGACCGTGGCGGGCGGGTGAAGGACCCGCTCGGGAACATCTGGTGGCTGCAGACCCACGTCGAGGACGTGGACCCCAGCAACTTCGCAGAACTGTTCGCGGACCCGACCGAGGCCGACCTGATGCGCAAGGCCGGGGAGTCCTTCGCCGACGAGATGCGGCGCCGGATGCCGGTCAGCTGATCAGGCGGACCGGTTGACCCGGGCGGACCTGGGCGCAGGCGTCCAGGTCCGCCGCGGCGACGTACGCGATGACCGGATAGCCGCCGGTGACGGGATGGTCGGCGAGGAAGATGACTGGCGTGCCGGACGGGGGGATCTGGATCGCTCCGGCGGTCATTCCTTCGCTGGCGAGTTCACCCGTCTGGGCGCGCTCGAGCGGCTGACCGTCGAGCCGGACGCCGACGCGGTTGCTGTTGCTGCTCACCTGATAGGTCTGCGACACCAGCGACGCCCACCCGTCGTCGGTGAACCAGTCCCGCCGCGGCCCGGGCGTGACCCGCAGTAGGGCGGTCCCGCCGGCGGGATGTGCGACGGGCGCCAGGTCCACCCCGGGCATCGGCTCGACCAGAGCGCCGATCGGCAGGGTCTCGTTGGCGGCGAGCGGCGCCGGGCCGAGCCCGGACAACAAGTCGGTGGACCGCGAGCCGAGGACCGCAGGTACGTCGATCCCGCCGCGGACCGCCAGATACGTCCGCAACCCGCTCGGTGGCGTGCCGAGCCGCAGCACCGAGCCGGCCCGCAGCACCGTCGGCGCATTCAGCGGTACGCCGGTACACGGAGCGCCGGTGATCGCGACGACGAGATCGTTGTCGGCGTGCACCTCCAAACCGCCGTACGTCACCTCGACCGCGGCCGCGCCGCCGCGGTTCCCGACCAACCGGTTCGCGAGCTCGTACGACGTCCGGTCGCAGGCGCCCGATGCGGGAACGCCGAGCGCGGCCTGCCCGGGGCGTCCCCGGTCCTGGATCGTTGCCAACGGCCCCGTTGCGAGAATGGTCAGGCTGCTCATCCACGACCCGCGTCGACGAACCGGACCCGGCGGCCCGGGTGGAACAGTGCGGCCGGATCGCGTTCCTGGTCGAAGATCCGCACGGACGTCCGGCCGATCAGTTGCCATCCACCGGGCGACTCCCGCGGATACACGCCGCTGAATTCCCCGGCCAGCGCGACGGCACCGGTCGGCACCTTCGTCCGCGGTGACTGGCGCCGCGGGATGTCCCACGGACCGCCGGAGGTCAGGTACCCGAACCCCGGCGCGAACCCGCAGAACGCCACCGTCCACTGGTCGCCGGTATGCCTCTCAACGACCTCGGCGGTCGAGCAGTCGAGCAGTCGCGCCACGTCCTCCAGATCCGCACCGTCGTACACGACCGGGATCTCGATCAGGTCGCCGGCGGACTGCGTGCCTCCGGCAGGAGTCACAGTCCGCAAGGCGCGCGTCAGTACATCGAGCGAGCCCTTGGTGGTGACCAGTACGGTCCGCGCCGCCGGGACGATGTCGATCACGTCCGCCGGGGGATCCGCCTGCAGCGCGGCGTAGTACCCGAGGACCTGGTCGATGTCGTCGAGCTCGACGAGCAGGGCCCGGTCGCCCGACGGGAGGATGCGCATCAGCCGGTGAACGGGCGCATCTGGACGCCCGCTCCCTCCATCGCCCCACGCACCCGGCGGGCGATGTCGACGGCGCCCGGGGTGTCACCGTGCACGCAGATCGACGCCGGCTCGACGACGAGCGAGCCGCCCTCGACATCCGCAATCGGTTGGCCGGTCGCCATCGCCGTACAGCGGGCGGCGATCTTGTCCGCGTCGTGCAGGACCGAGCCGGCCTCGCGCCGCGACACCAACGTCCCGTCCGGCGTGTACGCACGGTCCGCGAAGGCCTCATGTACTGCGGTCAGACCGGCCTCCTCGGCGAGCCGGAGCCACACCGAGCCGGGCAGACCGAGCACTGGAAGGGTCTTGTCGTACTCCGCGACCGCGGCGACCACCGCGGCAGCCTGCTCGTGATGGTGGCCGATCGTGTTGTAGAGCGCGCCGTGCGGCTTCACGTACCGCACCCGGTCACCCGCAATTCGTGCGAAGGCGTCGAGCGCACCGATCTGGTACACCACTTCGTCGCGCAGCGCGGCCGGCTCGATGTCGACGAAGCGGCGCCCGAAGCCCGCCTTGTCGGCGTACCCGACGTGGGCCCCGATCGCGACCCCGCGCTCGACCGCCTCCGCGGTCACCCGGCGCATGATCGACGGGTCGCCGGCGTGGAAGCCGCAGGCCACGTTCGCACTGGTCACGACCTCGAGCAGCGCCGAGTCGTCACCCATCGACCAGGTGCCGAATCCTTCACCCATGTCCGCGTTGAGGTCCATCCGCCACCTCCTCCGACGAGCCTAGAAGATTGTTCAACAATCCTGCAAGAGGCTTGTTCCACTTTCCTGATCACTCCGGGTGCGCGATGATGCGGAGATGACTACGGGTGGGGCCGAGGACACCGGACGGCAGACGTGGCTGCGGACCGTCGCGGCCGATGTCGCACGACTGGACCGGAGCAGCTCGGCCGAGCGGGCCGCGGACATCCTGCGCCGCAGTATCACCGAGGGCGCTCTGCCGCCCGGCGCCCAGCTGTCCGAGGTCGAGCTGACCGAGGTGCTGGAGGTCAGCCGGAACACGCTGCGTGAGGCCTTCCGGCTGCTGACGCACGAGGGACTGCTGGTCTACAAGCTGCACCGCGGGGTGTTCGTCCCCGAGCTGGGCGAGCGCGACGTGATCGACCTGTACCGGCTGCGCCGCGTGCTCGAGGTCGATGTCGTCCGCGGACTGGCCGAGCGTGACCCCGAACTCCCGGCGAGCCGGCTCGAGCCGTTGCAGGACGACGTGGAGGCCGCCGAGGCCGCCGCGCGGGCAGACCGTTGGCCGGCCGTCGGTACGGCGAACATGCGGTTCCACCAGCACCTGATCGGGCTCGCGGACAGCTCCCGGATGGACGCGATGACCGGCCGGCTGCTCGCCGAGCTGCGGCTGCTGTTCCACGTGATCGCGACCCCGCGGGAGCTGCACGAGCCGTACATCCAGCGCAACCGCGGGCTGTTCGAACTGCTCGAAGCACGCAAGTACGACGAGGCTGCCGCGGACCTGCACCAGTACCTCCTCGACTCCGAACAGGGCCTGCTCGCCGCCTTCCGTTCTCGATAAGAGATAAGGGCTTGCAAACCCCCGTAGGAACCTGAATTGATGAGCTAAAACGTCAGCTGCAAAGGGGAGCTCAGCTCATGACCGACGATGCTCGGACCGACCAGACGCCGAAGTCCTACCGTCCCATCGACGCCAAGGGCTTCCGGGACTTCGTCTCGCGTGGCTGGGGGCCGGTGGACCGGTCGGTGACGGTGCCGGAGGGGCTTGCCGAGGCGGCGGCCGAGCACCGGCGCAAGCTGGCGGCGGCGCTGCCGGGCCGGCGGATCGCGCTGGCGGCCGGCCGGGCGCCGGTCCGGTCGAACGACACCGACTACGCGTTCCGCGCCGACAGCGACTTCGTGTGGCTGACCGGCTGCCAGGCCGAGGGCGCCGTACTGGTGATCTCCGGGGACGGTGACGCGACGCTGTACCTGCGGGAGACCGCCGGGCCGGACGAGGCGGACTTCTTCGCGAACGCGCGTGACGGTGAGCTGTGGATCGGCCCGGTGCCCGGGCTGAAGGACTGGTCGGACGCGTTGCAGATCGCCTGCCGCCCGATCGAGGAACTGCCTGCGGCGGTGCGTGGCGCGGTCCCGTTCATGCTGTCGGTCCCTGGGGTCGAGCCGATGCTCGACGCCTTGGTCCGGACGGCGCCCTCGGACGGCAACGCGCTGCGGCAGACGCTCGCCGAGCTGCGCCGGATCAAGGACGACTGGGAGCTCGACCAGCTGCGCGAGGCGGTCGCGGCCAGCGTGCTCGCGTTCGAGGACGTCGCCCGCGAGCTTCCGGAGGCGATCCGCGGTGGCGGCGAGCGCTGGCTGCAGGGCACCTTCGACCGGCGTGCGCGGACCGCCGGCAACGGCGTCGGCTACGCGTCGATCGTTGCCGCTGGCAAGCACGCGCCGGTGCTGCACTGGGTCCGCAACGACGGCGCGGTGAACGAGGGCGACGTGATCCTGCTGGACGCCGGCGTCGAGACCCGCACGCTCTACACCGCCGACGTGACCCGGACCTTCCCGGCGACCGGTGAGTACACCGCGGCGCAGCGCCAGGTGCACGACCTGGTGCACAAGGCTCAGTTGGCCTCACTCGAGGCGGTCAAGGTCGGAGCGCCGTACCGCGCCTTCCAGTACGAAGCGCTGCGGGTGCTGGCCGAAGGGCTGCGGGACTGGGGCGTGCTGGACGTCTCGATGGACGAACTGCTCGGCCCCGACGGACAGCAGCACCGCCGGTACATCGTCTGCGGGACCGGTCACTACATCGGCCTCGACGTCCACGACTGCGACGCGTCCCGGCCGGAGGCGTACTTCGCCGGCACCATCGAGGCCGGGATGGCTCTCGCGGTCGAGCCGGGCCTGTACTTCCACCCGAACGACGAGACCGTCCCGCCGGAGCTGCGCGGGATCGGCATCCGGATCGAGGACAACGTCGTCGTGCACTCCGACCGTCTGGAGATCCTCACCGAGGACCTGCCGATCACCACCGACGGCCTGGAGCAGTGGACCCGGACACAGCTCGGTAAGTGACCACTCAACTACCGAAAATTACTGGTCACCACCAGTAACAATCGCCGCCGCCTCGACGATGTAACAGGCGGGGGAGGGTCGCACTCGGCCCGGCGCGTGGCATGTGGGGGGCCGCGGACCCCGCGCCCCGCGGCGGCCCCCCGCGACGGTGTCCGGACTGGCCGCGCCGACCTGGTG
>NZ_JBSHBJ010000001.1:141207-227150 GCF_053611945.1 Kribbella sp. NPDC054772
AAACAAAAATCACCCCACACCACAAAAAACCCCCCCCCCCGCCCCCACTTTCTACCGGGGGGGGGCGGCGCCCCCGGGGCCGGGCGCGGGGCGGGGGGGGGCCCCCCCCCCCCGCCCCCCCCCCCCTCGGCCCCGACTGGGGACCACGGGGTACTCAGGAACCCCGGGTACGGGGAGCAGTCAGCATGAATCTTCGAGTCCGAGTGGTGCACTGCGGACACCGGCACTGGTACGCCGACATCGACGACGCCGACGATCCGCAACCGGACGATCCGTTCTGGTACGTCGACAACTGCCGGACCCAGGCGCAGGCGCTGGAGACCGCCTGCGCCGAGCTCCGGCTGCTCGCGGGCCGACTGGTCCGCGGCGACCACCTGGACCGCGTCCTCGACGTGATCGGCGTTCCGGTCTGACGCCGGCTCGTCACCCCGCCGGCGGTACGGCGGCACAGGTGCTGCCGCGCGTCGGTACCTCCCGGGAGATCAGGTAGTCGTCGATCGTGCCCTGCATGCACGGACTCTTCGAGTAGCTGCCGTGTCCCCAGCCCTCGTAGGTCAGCAGAACGCCGTACCGGCCGAGCTGGCGCGTGACGCTCTGGGCCCAGGGGTAGCCGGTCGCCGGGTCGTGGATCGCGTTCGCGACCAGCACCGGTGTCTTGAGGCCACGGACCTTCAGGTTGTGCTGCGGGTTGTTCGCGGGCGGTGCGCCGAGACAGATCGACACGGCCATCAGCGGACCCGGGTAGCGCATGTCCGGGTTGTTCCGCGCGACCCGCTGCAGGTGGGCGGCGTACTCGCGATAGTCGCGCACCGGCAGGTTCCAGTCCTGACAGAACACCGCCAGCGGGTACGACGTGAGCCCGGTCGCGGCGGCTGTCTTCGCGGGCGCACCGGCGGCGAGCGTGTCGGCGAGCGCGGACCACTGCGGCGCGTACAGCAACTTGAACACGGAGTAGCTGAGCTTGAACGGATCAGCCGACTTGGCGAGCAGGTCGGCCCACAGCGCGCGGACGTCGCGACCGTGCAGTGCACAGCTCGTTGTCGCGTCGCACCACTTCACGAACTCGTCGAACGAGTCCTGCGCCGCGGCGGCCTGGTCGTCGATGAATCCTCGGGTCGTGGCCGTGGCGTGGTCGATCGTGCTCTCCAGCACCATCGCGCGCACGCGGTCCGGGTACGTCTCGGCGTACTGCCCTCCGAGCAACGTGCCGTACGAGCTGCCGTGGAACGAGATCGTGGACTCGCCGAGCGCCCGGCGGACCGCGTCCACGTCGCGGACCGTCTGCCAGGTGTCCAGGTGGTCGTAGACCGGGCCGGTGTGTTCACGACAGTCCGTGGCGAGCTGGCGGTTGTACGTGAGCGTCGTACTGAACTCGGCCGCGCTCTTGACGATCGGCGAGGGTTGCTTCGCGACGAGGTCCGCCGAGCACTTCACCGGGTTGCTGCGGGCCACGCCGCGCGGGTCGAAGCTGACGATGTCGAAGCGGTCCTGCAGGTCGGTGCTGAACCGGCTGATCCCGGTCTTGATCCGGTCGACGCCGGAGTCGCCGGGACCACCCGGCCCGAACACCAGGACGCCGACGCGCTCGCCGGGCGCCTTCGCCGTACGGCGGGCGATCGCGAAGTCGAACGTCGGACCGCCGGGGTTTCGCCAGTCGACCGGCAACTGGAGCGTCGCGCACTGCGAGCCCTGCACTGCGGCGGGATCGTCCTTACCCTCGGGTTTGCAGTCGGACCACTGCACCGTGCTCGGTGGTGCGGCGGTTGCGGGCAGTGTTGTCAGTGTTGGCAGTCCGGCGGCCGCGACGCCGAAGAGTGCAGCGCCGATGACGGCGCGTTGGATGAGAACCATGCCGACGATCCTTCGGCAATCGCTTGCTTGCGGCATCGGGGAGCAGCCCCGCAGGACCCCGAACCCGGCTTGGGGGGCTTGTTAGGGTCGGGCATTGATGAGTACCAAACATGCGCAGTGGTTCCGGGTCGTGGCGATCGCCGAGGCGCTCTCGTGGACCGGACTGCTGATCGGGATGCTGTTCAAGTACGTGCTGTCCGACAACGAGATCGGGGTCAAGATCTTCGGCCCGATCCACGGCGGCATCTTCGTCGCCTACGTGATCACCGTGCTCGCGGTCCGCGGCCCGTTGCGCTGGTCCTGGCCGGTCACGCTGGCCGCGCTTGCCGCCAGTGTTCCGCCGCTGTTCACCTGGTTCTTCGAGCTCTGGGCAGTGCGCACGGGCCGGATTGACGCCGGGCGTGAGACCGCCGTACCGTCCACAGCGGAAGCTAACTCAACAGCCGCATGAACCCGTGCGGGAGAGACCCGGACCTGATCCGGGCGCCGTAGGAGCAACTCTCCCCAAGAATCTCTCAGGCACCTTCACCGTACGGGCGAGGCACCTCTGGAGGGCATCAGCCTGACAGAGCGGGGAGGACACCACTCGGTCAACGACGACCGGAAGGGACCTCCACACAATGGCGATCAGCGTCTTCGACCTGTTCAGTATCGGGATCGGCCCGTCGAGTTCCCACACCGTGGGACCGATGCGAGCGGCCCGCACGTTCGCGCTCGGCCTCGCCGCCGACGGTCTGCTGGCCGCGACGACGACCGTCGAGGCGCAGCTGTTCGGCTCGCTCGGCGCCACCGGGCACGGCCACGGCAGCAACAAGGCCGTCCTGCTCGGTCTCGAGGGTGCCGACCCGGAGACCGTCGTCACGCATTCGGTCGACGCCCGCGTCGAGACCATTCACGAGCGCGGCCGGATCCTGCTGGCCGGGACCCACGAGATCGCGTTCGACGAGAACACCGACCTGGTGATGCACCGCCGCAAGGCCCTGCCGTACCACCCGAACGGGATGATGTTCGTCGCCCGGGACACCACCGGCGCCGTACTGCGGGAGCGCACCTACTACTCGGTCGGTGGTGGCTTCGTGGTCGACGAGACCGCCGCGGCCGGGGACCGGATCGTCCCGGACACCACCCCGCTGAAGTACCCGTTCACCACCGGCGCGGAGTTGCTCGACCGGTGCCGGGAGTCGCAGCTGACGATCAGCGAGGTGATGCTCGCGAACGAGCTCGCCTGGCGCACCGAGGACGAGATCCGCGACGGCCTGCTGCACATCTGGCAGGTCATGCAGGACTGTGTCCGTGAGGGCTGCGAGACCGAGGGCATCCTGCCCGGCGGGCTGAAGGTGCCGCGCCGCGCACACTCCCTGCACCGCCGGCTGAGTGCCGACCCCTGGTCCGTCGATCCGTTGAAGGTGATGGACTGGGTGAACCTGTTCGCGCTGGCGGTCAACGAGCAGAACGCGTCCGGCGGCCGCATCGTCACCGCCCCGACGAACGGTGCCGCCGGCATCATTCCTGCCGTACTGCACTACTACCGGCGGTTCGTGCCGGGGTCGACCGACGACGGCGCGGTGCGGTTCCTGCTGGCCGCCGGCGCGATCGGCGTGCTGTACAAGGAGAACGCGTCGATCTCCGGCGCCGAGGTCGGCTGTCAGGGCGAGGTCGGCTCGGCCTGCTCGATGGCGGCGGCCGGCCTCTGCGAGGTCCTCGGCGGGACGCCGCAGCAGGTCGAGAACGCCGCCGAGATCGCGATGGAGCACAACCTCGGCCTGACCTGCGACCCGGTCGGCGGCCTGGTCCAGATCCCGTGCATCGAGCGGAACGCGATGGCGTCGGTGAAGGCGATCAACGCGGCCCGGATGGCGATGCACGGCGACGGCGTCCATGTGGTCACCCTGGACAAGGTGATCAAGACGATGCGCGAGACCGGCGCCGACATGAAGATCAAGTACAAGGAGACCTCGCGCGGCGGCCTCGCCGTCAACGTCATCGAGTGTTGATCACCACGGAACGGTGCCGTGGATGCTCAGGTACTCCGCGGTCGGGCCGTCCTGGTCGATCGTCGCCAGCCGCACGATGATCTCGGCGCCTTCCTCGACGGTCTGGTAACCGCTGCGTCCGTTGAAGTCGGTCGCGGTGTACCCGGGGTCGACGGTGTTGATCCGCAGGTTCGGCAGCTGCTTCGCGTACTGGACCGTCAGCATGTTCAGCGCCGCCTTCGACGCGCCGTACGCCGGAGCCGGGACCCACACCGGTACGGCGCCGGTGTGCGCCGCCGGGTCCACCGCCGTGGCGATCGAACCCAGCCCGCTCGACACGTTGACGACCGCCGGGTTGGCGCTGCGCTCGAGCAACGGCAGGAACCGGCGGAGCATCCGAACCGGTCCGTACACGTTCAGGTCGAACACCTGGTGGAGGTCCGCGGCGGTCAGGTCGCGCGCCTCCTTGCGCGGCCCCGGAATGCCGGCGTTGTTGATCAGTACGTCGAGCGCGTCGAGCTGTTCCGCGGCCGCGTCGACCGATTCGTCGCTGGTGACGTCGAGCGGCAGGTAGTGCGCGCCCAGATCGCTCGCCGCCTGCTTGCCGCGCTGCGGGTCCCGGGCGCCGATGTACACGGTGTGTCCGGCCTCGACCAACTGGCGGGCCGTTTCGTAGCCGAGGCCTCGGTTGGCCCCGGTGATGAGTGTCGTGGTCATGGGTTCACCCTCTCGCCGCGGTGGTCGACCAGGTAGTACCCACGATGTCCTAGGGAATGGCAGTACCAGGCTGGGACACGGCGGACGCGGAATACTGGCAGGTATGGGTGAGCTCGGGAGAACGCTGCACGCCTGGCGCGATCGGGTGACGCCGGAGCAGGTCGGCCTGCCGGCCGGCGGGAATCGGCGCGCTCCGGGGCTCCGGCGCGAGGAACTGGCGCAGCTGGCCGGGCTGTCGGTGGACTACATCGTCCGGCTCGAGCAGGGCCGGTCGGACTCGCCGTCCGTGCAGGTGCTGACCGCGCTGGCCCGGGCGCTCCGGCTGTCCGATGCCGAGCGCAACCATCTGTTCGTGCTCGCGGGCGAGGTCGAGCCGACGCCCGGCCGGATCTCGGCGTACATCCCACCGGGGGTGCAGCGCATCGTGGACCAGCTCGAGGGCGCGCCGCTGTGCGTGTGTGACGCGGCCTGGACGATCATCACCTGGAACCCGCTGTTCGCGGCGGTGATCGGCGACCCGTCGCCGTGGCACGGGCGCGAACGGAACATCATCTATCGGCATTTCGCGGCACCGGGCGACCGAATTGTCCAAACTCCGGAACAGCGACGAGAATTCCGGAACGCAATGGTAACGGATTTGCGTGCGGCGCTCGCCCGCTATCCGCACGACCCGGACCTGAAGGCGCTGATCGACGAACTGCGGGCCGGTGACGACGAGTTCGCGGGACTGTGGGACCGGCCGGTCGTCGGTTTCCACCGGTCCGAACGGAAGACCATCCGGCATCCCGAGATCGGTGACTTCGGCATCGATTGCGACGTTCTCGCCGTACCGGGCAGCGATCTGCGGATCGTGGTGTACACGGCGGCGCCGAACACCGAGGCCGCGGAGAAGCTCCGGCTGTTGTCGGTGATCGGGCTGCAGGCGTTGTCCTGAGCAATCAGCTAACGCAGTGCATTCCTACCCTCGCGTAATGCTGTATTCACCTGACTAATGATTTCACTTCGGCGGGGAATTTCTTCCAGGGGCTGTTTCAATCGGTCCACGAGCCGATACCCTTCCGGACTTGTGAGACCGATGTCTGCCACGGCTTCCCGCCGCCCGCCCTGGCAGCACGCGCGGCGGCTCCGCCAGGCCGCCACCGGCGCCGGCGTTCTGCTGCTCGGCTACCTGGTGCTGGTCTTCGTCGGCCTGCCCGGTGGTGGCCCGAAGCCGACGGTGCCGATCGCCGGTCCACAGCCCGGCCAGCCGACCCAGAACCTCCCGATCGGCATCCGTAGGACCACGACGGCACCGGCCACCACTCCCGCCCCGACGCCGGGTGTGACCACCGGGCCCACGACGTTGCCGACCGCAACGAAGCCGGGAGAGCCGGTCGATCGCCCGATGACGCCGTACCCGACCGGGACGCCGTACCCGACGGGTACGCCGACGCCGCAGATCGTCGAGACCACCGGGCCGACGATCCCGGTGGTGACCGATCGCCCGCCCACCGACCGGCCTGTCGTGCCGCCGCCGGCAACCCCGACCGTCACCCCCAGCGGACGGCCGACCACGACGGCCACGCCCACCGAGCCGCCGCCGACCACCACCACGCCGAGCACCCCGACGACACCGCCGGACGACCCTGACAAGCCTCACGGCCTGGGTGGGCTCCTGGGCTCGCTGCTCGACAAGCTCGGGCTCTAGTAGGCCTCGACCTCGGTCGTGTCGGCGTTGCCGCCGGTCATCGGCTGCAGGTTGACCTTCCAGCCCTGGTTGCGGCCGAACGTCTGGTCGAACTTGGTGAACGAGCAGTCCGACTGGAACTTCTGGTGGTCCAGGTCCCAGTCCGCGCCGCTCTTGTAGTAGAGGTGGTACGCGCCGCCGATCCGGTTCACGGTCGTGCTCTGCTTCGCCCGGACGTAGACCATCACCTGGGGTTGTCCCGGCGGTTGACCGTCGCCGACGATCGAGACCGCGACGTCCTTCGCCGTACCGTTGGTGATCTTGAGCTGGCCCAGCCCGTTGGAACCCCGGCGGAGCAGTACGTCACCGCTGTCCGGGCGGACCGATGCGGGCGCGGGACCTGGGTCGGGCAACGTCGCACCGAAGGTCAACTTGAGGCGTTCCAGCTGGGCGAGCGCCGCGTCGAGATCGGTCCGCAGCTGACGCTGCATCTTCTGCGAGGTGAACGCGACGCCACCGCACCGCGCGTCCTCCTCGGACCTCGCCTCGGTGCTCGTCAGCCGCAGCGCCGCCACCCCGACCCGCTCCTTCAGCAGCTCGTGTACGGCGCTCAGGCGCGACGTCACCGAGAGCGCGGCCAATCGGACGTCGATCGTGTTGAGCGACTCGGCCAGCGTGCTCATCGCCTCGGCCAGCCCCTCGGCCGTCCGTACGCGGGTCAGTTTCCGCGCCGGTTCCGACAACACCTGATCGATCCGCGTCAGCTCGGCCTGGTACGCGCCCAGGCCCAAGGGCGCCGCCGCCGAGACCGACTGTGCCGGCGCCGGCACCGCGCTACTGGACGCCGGGGCAGACGGGATCGACGGAGTGTCCGGCTTCGCACCGCACCCCGCCAGCAGCCCGATCCCTGCGCACAGCACAACCCAGCACTTCATCCCCACCCCCTGGGTTCCCCAACCCGTGAGCTGCCAAGGGTATGTCATCGCGGCGGGTCAGTCCCGCGGGGCGGGCCTCACGAACGGGAACGCCAGCGTGCTGCGGATGTTCTGCCCGGTGAGCATCATCATCACCCGGTCCACGCCGACCCCCAGACCGCCGGTCGGCGGCATCGCGTACTCGAGCGCGGACAGGAAGTCCTCGTCGAGCGACATCGCCTCGGGGTCGCCGGCCGCGGCCTTCAGCGACTGCTCGGTGAGCCGCCGGCGCTGCTCGACCGGGTCGACCAGCTCGGAGTACGCCGTCCCGATCTCGGCACCGAAGGCGACCAGGTCCCAGCGTTCGGCGAGCCGTGGTTCGGAGCGGTGCGTGCGGGTCAGCGGTGACGTCTCGAGCGGGAAGTCGGTGTAGAACGTCGGGAGCGTGGTGTTCGGCTCGACGAGTTCGTCGTACAGCTCCAGCACCAGTTCACCGGCGGACATCTCGAAGGTCGTGTGGACGCCGTGCTCCGCGCAGAGCTCGCGGAGCCGCTCGAAGGGCGTGTCCGGGTCGATCGCCGTACCGGCGGCGCGGCCGACCGCGTCGTGGACGGTGATCACCGGCCACTCGCCCGAGATGTCGATCTCCTCACCGTCGCGGCGTACCACCGGCTTGCCGTGTACCGCGGTCGCAGCCTCGATCAGCAGTTCGCGGGTGAGCTCGCGCATCACGTGGTAGTCGGCGTACGGCTGGTAGGCCTCGACCGAGGTGAACTCCGGGTTGTGGGTCGCGTCGGCGCCCTCGTTGCGGAAGTTCCGGTTCAGTTCGTAGATCTTGCCCATGCCGCCGACGCTGAGCCGCTTCAGGAACAGCTCCGGCGCGATCCGCAGGAACAGGTCGGTGTCGTAGGCGTTGATGTGCGTGAGGAACGGCCGCGCGTTCGCGCCACCGTGCACCGCCTGCAGCATCGGCGTCTCCACCTCGATGAACCCGCGGGTGTCGAACCCGTTGCGCAGTGCCCGGACGGCGGCGCTGCGCTGCTGCATCATCCGCAGCGAGTCCGGGTTCGTCACGAGGTCGATGTGCCGCTGCCGGACCCGGGCCTCGGGGTCGGTGAAGCCCTTCCGCTTGTCCGGCAACGGGTGCAGGCACTTCGCCGCCATCGTCCACGACGTGGTCGCGATCGACAGCTCGCCGCGACGGCTCGTCACGACCTCACCGGTCACACTCACGTGGTCGCCGATGTCGACCAGCCGCCGCCACTGCTCCAGCGGTACGTCGCCGCAGCTGTCCGCCGACAGCATCACCTGCAGCTGGGTGAGGCCGTCCTGCAACTGCGCGAACGCGAGACGTCCGTGGTTGCGCATCCGCATCACCCGGCCGGTCACGGACACGGTGTGGCCGGTGTGGTGGTCCGGCGGGAGGTTCGGGTAGAGCTCCCGCACCCGCTCCAGCGTCTCCGTGAGCGGCACGCTCACCGGGTACGGGTCGATGCCCGCGGCAACGAGCTCTGCGAGTTTGGTACGTCGGATCTGCTCCTGCTCGGTCAGTTTCCGGGTCGGCAACGCGGGCCGCAGCAGCTCTTCCTCCTGCTCGCGGACGGCGGTCGCGAACGCGCGCCCGTCCGCCGAGATGATCGCGTGCCGCTCGGCAGTCACCGCGACGTCGACGCGGGTCCACGGGCGCGGTGCCGGCAGGAAGCCCTCCGCCGTACCGGCTGCCAGCGCCACGTGGGCCAGCGATGCTCCACGCGAGTAACACATCAGTCGGGGTGACCAGCGCGGCAGATACTTCTCGTTCGACTGGTACAGACTCTCCAGCTGCCAGAAGCGCGAGGCCGCGGTCAGCAACGCGTTCGTCATCCGCAGCACCGGCCCGGCGCCGACCCGCTCGGCGTCGCTGAAGATCTCCCGGAACATCGCGAAGTTCAGCGAGATCCGGTGGATGCCGAGATCGCCGCCGGCGTCGATCAGCGACGTCACCATGAACTCCATCAGGCCGTTCACGGACTCGGGATCGCGCCGCATCAGGTCCAGCGAGACGCCGCGCACACCCCACGGCACGAACGACAGCAGGCCGCGGACGGCGCCGTCGGCGTCCCGCGCGATCACCATCACGCACCGGGCGTCGGCCGGATCGCCGAGCCGGCCGAGCGCCATCGAGAACCCGCGCTCGGTCCGCGCGCCACGCCACTTCTCCGCGAGTTGCACGTACTGCGCCAGCGCCTCGGGGGACAGGTCTCCGTGCCGCACGACCTCGGCGTGGTAGCCGGCCCGCTGGACCCGGGTCACCGCCTGGCGCACCGGTCGCATCGTGCGGCCCTCGAGGGTGAAGTCGGCGACGTCGATGATCGCCTCGTCGCCCATCGACAACGCGCGCAGACCCGCCTCGACGTACGCCTCGGCGGCCTCCTCGCTGGCCGAGATCACGGCCGGCGACCAGCCGTAGAGCCGGGCCTCCGCGAGCCATTGCTGGATGGCCCCGGGCCAGGCCACCGGGTCGCCGAGCGGATCACCACTGGCCAGGCTGACGCCGTTCACCACCCGGTACGCGATCGCGGCATTGTTGTCCGGGGCGAACACCACCGCCTTGTCGCGGCGAGTGGCGAAGTACCCGAGGGAGTCGCGTTCGCCGTGCAGCAGCAGCAACCGGCGTACTTCGAGCTCCTCGGGCTGGGTCAGGTACCGGACCCGCTGGACGGAGCGGAGGAAGATCCAGAACGCGACCACCAGCGATGCGGCCGAGATCGCGCCGACGCTGAGGCCGATCCAGCCGTGGCCGTCGTGGCCGCCCATCTTGCTCCGGGACTGGCCGAGCGCGGCGATCACGGCCCAGCCGATCTTCTGCCGCTGACCGGTCAGCGTCTTCGGGAAGATCTGCGTCAGCGTGATGCTGACCGCGATCGAGATCAGCATGCCGGCCACCAGCGCGCCGATGGCGAGCCGGCGGGTACCGGGTGCGAGCCGCGCCGGGAAGGCGCCACGGATCTTCCACAGCAGCACGATCAGGCCGGCGACCACGACCCACTGGACGATCGCCCACTCGAGGTCCGCCACGGTGGTGCGGTCCAGGTCGGCCAGCCACTCGGTGCTCTTCGGGCTGCTCAGCCGCACGGAGCTGAACGCGATGTACCCGGTCAGGCCGAACAGCCAGAGCCCTTCGAACACCCACAACACCCAGAGCAGGGCGGCCCGCTTGCCCCGCAGCAGGGCGCTGCCGACCACCGCGAGGTACACCGCGGAGAAGATCGTGTGCCCGGCCGGGATCCCGATGAAGTCGAACACCATGTCGACGTGCTTGACGAACAGCGGCGCCGGAACATGCAGTGGAATGGCAAGGAACGACCACACCGAGGCGAGTACGACGACGCGGCCTACCCACACCGCGGCGCGTTGCTGCCAGACGGGGATCACTGCTGTTTGTTCCGACCGCACCAGCCGATCATCCCATTAGTTCGCTGAGAGGTCGGTCGACCTAGCACTACCCTGACACTACAGCTGACGCCACAGTCAACGGGTCGGTTGTCATGCCACGCTGCCTGCATGGCCGCCGTCCCGTACCGCCTGCTCCGCAACCTCATGCTTGCCGCCGGCGTGCTCTACTGCAGTCTGTTGCTGGAGGCGGCGGCCGGTTTCCCGCTTGGCGTTCACGACTCGTTCCTCAGCGAACTGGGCGCGAGAGACCAGTCGACCAGCCTGTACGCGCGGGGGATGGACCTCACGACCGGTGTGCTCCTGCTGGTCTCTGTCGTGCTGGCGTGGCCGGCTGGACGAGCACAGTGGCAGCTGAGCGGTCTCCTGATCAGTACGGCGGTGTTCGGGCTCGGCACGCTGTTCGACTCGTTCTCACCGATGGACTGCGCGCCATCGACCAGCGCGGCGTGTCGGGCCGCGGAGGCGAACGGCCAGACCGGTGTGGCGCTCGTGCTGCACGAAGTGACCTCGACGCTCGCAGGCGTCGGCAGCATCGCCATGGGGGTCTTCGCGGTGCTGGTGATTCGGCGCTGCGGCTGGGGCGGTACGTGGAGCAAGGTGGTCGCCGTACTCGCGGGGGCGGTCGCGGTGACGCAGACGTGGCTGGGGCTGCAGACCGGGCGTGATGTTCTCCTGGGTGACGAGCTGGATGCGCCGGGCATTCTGCAGCGGGTGTCGGTTTTGCTCGTCTGCTTAATGTTGGCGACAGTGCTACCGGGGCTGAGGCAGGCTTTCTCTCGATGACCGTGACATGGATCGTGGTGCCCGGCCTGGCCGAGACTCCTGAGGAGTTCGCCCGGGTCGTCGAGCTGTTGCCGGATCACGACATCCGTGTCATCGATCCGTGGAGTACGCCGGTCACCTCGGACGTCGACGTGCTGCGCGCGGCTGCCGACGTACCTGCTGACGCGGAGATCGGACTGGTCGGTCATTCGATCGGTGGGCTGGCCGTACTGCGCTGGGCGCTGACTCGGCCGCTCGAAGTGAGCCGTCTGGTCCTGGTCGACAGCAGTCTGACGTCGGAGACGGGCTGGCGGGAGTTGTACCCGGGAACGCGGGGTGACCGGGCGATCCGCGCGGTCGTGCGGTTCCTCGGGCGCGTCGGCGTACCGCAGCTGATCGGTCCGGCGATCAGGCGGCTGAGCGTGCGGCTCGGGAGCCGGTCCAATCACGACCTGCTGTCGAAAACGACGGCACAGGCCCGGTACGGCGCGAAGACGTCCTGGTTGCTGTTCTGGGACGAGCTGGCGAGTAGCTGGGAGCTGGCGGCCGAGTTGGCGAAGCTGATCACCGGTCCGGTCGCTCACGTCGCTCCGGCCACGCTGCTGGTCGCCACGGGCGGTAGCTCGCGCTTCACCGCCGACCGCTGGCTCGCCGGTCAGCAACGCCTCGCGGACGCACTCGGTGGAACGGTAGAGGTACTGCGGGACTCCGCGCACCTCGTGCACCTGGACCGCCCCGACGCCATCGCCACCGCGGTCCGCCGCGGATAACCCCTTCCACTGACGGACCGGGGTGCCGTACGCTCACTACTGAAACAGTCGTGGCAGTATCTTCCGTAGTGGAAGTGCACAATGAGTGATCGCATAGTGATAAGCCGCAGCCTGTGGTGGAGATGGTTCCTCGATGACGCCCGGACCCACTGGCGACTGATCTGGCGCCTGTACGTCGACCGCGCCTACCGCTGGCACCGGCGATGATCGTCGTCACCTGCTCGGTGTGTGACCGGCGCACGCTGCTGCCGATGAGCATGGTCACCGGCCTGGATCGCCGGATCGACCTGGCGGGTCAGGTGCTGTACGAACTCACCTACACCTGCTGGTGCGGTGCGGCCGGTGTGAAAGTGGTGAAGGGTCCGGCCCTGGCCAAGTAGTGCTGGTCAGGACGTGGTGCTGGTCATCGCCGGCGTCGGGAGCTTGCGCTGCCAGACCTCGTCGAGAGCCATCCGCATCGCACCGGTGACGACCGCGTCCTCGGCCAGCGCGGAGAGCTCCAGCTTCGGGTGGTTGAGCGTCAGAAGCCGGAGCTGGTCCGAAATGGCGTCCAGCAGTACGGCGCCCGCGCGCGCAACGCCACCGCCGATGACGACGGCCGTGGGGTCCAGCACCAGGATCGACGGCGCCAGAGCCCGCGCGAACGATCCAGCGACCTGCTGTACGACGGCCTGCGCGACCGGGTCACGCTCCGCGGCGGCGGCGAAGACGTCCGCAGTGTCCAGCTGATCGCCACCGAGCTCGGCCAGCCGTGACTCGGGGTTGTCGAGCGCAGCCTGACGTCCAAGCGCCGCGATCGCCTCTGAGCCAACCGCACGCTCCAACGGGCCGCGGCTGTCCTCGGGGTTGATTACGTCGTCGGGGCCAGTGGCGATGAACCCGATCTCACCAGCCGCACCGGTGCCGCGGTGCAGTCGGCCGTCGATGACGATGCCGGCGCCGAGACGCTCACCCCACTGGACGGCCAGCAGCGTGCCAGTGCCACCCCGGGCGGCGGCGATCGCCAGCGCGGCCAGGTTGGCGTCGTTGTCCAGCATCACCGGGCAGTCGAGCAGGCCGCGGACATGCTTGATCAGGTCGATCGCCGACCAGCCGGGCACACTCGGGACGAGCTGGACCCGACCGGTGTGCTCGTCGACGATGCCCGGGCTCGCGGCGACCACGGCCGCGACGTCTTCGGCTGGTACCTCTGCCTCGGCGAGCGCCTCGTTGATCACCTCACCGATGACACCGAGCAGCTCCTGTGCGGTCCAGCCGGGGCCGGAGCGGCGTACCAGGGACAGCTTGCGGCCGGCCAGGTCGGAGACGCCGACGGTGACCCGGTGCGGGCCGACGTCCAGCCCGAGCACCGGCGCCGCACGGCCGCGCAGCGAGACGCGGATGGCGGGGCGGCCGAGTGACCGGTCCGCGGAGTCCGGCCCGTGCTGCTGCAGCCAGCCAGCGTCGAGTAGCTCGTCAACGGCCTGCGCGACCGTCGGCCTGGCCAGACCGGTCCGCTCGACCAGCTCGGCGACGCGCAACGGTGCGGGCGCGGACCGACGGACCGCATCCAGGACCGAGGCGACATTGATCCGCCGCAGCATCGTCGTACCGCCGCCGCCGACCGTTCCCTTGCTCATGTCCGACCCCTTGCCTGCCACTCACCCAGTATAGATAGCGAGCGTTCATAAATACCGTCCATGGTCACACCGATTGGCGGGTACCGGTGCGTGAGTCGACAACTATCACCCATCAGGCACCGGATGTTCCAGCACACGCACCCCTGCCCGGAATCGGGCCGGTCCCCACACCTCAGTCTCGCAGGGCAATCGCACAGGGCAATCTCGTAGGGCAATCTCGTAGGGCAGTCGGACGGGCTTCGCGCCCAGCGCCGCATCTGCCGCCGGTCCGTGCCGGACCCAACCGCTGGCGCCTGTGCCTCACGTGACATGGATGCTGGAGACAGCGGTCCCTGCAGGGTCTCTACCGGCGGCAGATGCAGACCTCCAGTATCTCGGTCAGGTCCCGCGCCGGGGATTGCGGCGATGGCTGTAAAAGCTGCAATGGCTGCAAGTGGCCTGCCCGCGGCCACCACCGCCTACTCTGGGCTTGCCGACTAGTGAGAGGCAGCGTTATGGGACGCGAGCGGGACGTCGTCGAGGCTTGTCCGACCGAGCTGTTCATCGGCGGCAAGTGGGTCGCCGCCGAGGGCGGCAGGACCCTCGCCGTCGAGGACCCAGCCACCGGTACGACGCTCTGCGACGTGGCCGATGCGAGTCCGGCGGACGGCATGGCGGCGCTGGACGCGGCCGTCGCGGCGCAGGCCGACTGGGCAGCGACCGCGCCGCGGGAACGTGGCGAGATCCTCCGCCGTACCTATGAGCTGATGACCGAGCGGGCCGACGACCTCGCGCTGCTGATGACGCTGGAGATGGGCAAGCCGGTCGCCGAGTCCAAGGGCGAGATCGCCTACGCGGCCGAGTTCTTCCGCTGGTTCGCCGAGGAAGCGGTGCGGATCGACGGCGGGTACCAGATCGCGCCGAACGGGTCCGGCCGGTTCCTGGTGATGCGGCAGCCGGTCGGGCCGTGCCTGCTGATCACGCCGTGGAATTTCCCGGCGGCGATGGGTGCGCGGAAGATCGGTCCGGCGGTCGCGGCCGGCTGCACGATGGTGATCAAGCCGGCCGCCCAGACGCCGTTGTCGATGCTCAAGTTGGCCGAGCTTATGACCGAGGCCGGTCTCCCCGCCGGTGTGCTGAACGTGGTCACCACGCAGGACGCCGGCGGCGTGATGGAGCCGCTGATCCGCGACGGGCGGGCCCGCAAGCTCTCCTTCACCGGGTCCACTCCGGTCGGCCGGCGGCTGATCGAGCAGGCCGCGGAGCAGGTGCTGCGGACCAGCATGGAGCTCGGCGGCAACGCCCCGCTGCTGGTCTTCGAGGACGCCGACCTGGACAAGGCGGTCGACGGCGCGATGCTGGCCAAGATGCGCAACGGCGGCGAGGCCTGTACGTCGGCCAACCGGATCTACGTGCACTCCTCGGTGATGGACGAGTTCGCGTCCCGGCTGACCGCGCGGATGGCGGCGCTCAAGGTCGGCCGCGGTACCGAGGACGGCGTCGACGTCGGGCCGCTGATCGACGGCAAGCAGCGGGACAAGGTGGCGGACCTGGTCGCGGACGCGATCGCGCGCGGCGCTCGGCCGCTGACCGGTGGTGCGATTGCCGAGGGCAACGGGTACTTCTACCAGCCGACGGTGCTGGCCGACGTACCGGCGACCGCGCGGTTGCAGAAGGAGGAGATCTTCGGGCCGGTGGCGCCACTAACCGCGTTCGAGACCGAGGACGAGGCGGTGCGGATGGCGAACGACACCGAGTTCGGGCTGGTGTCCTACCTGTTCACCCAGGACGTGAGCCGGGCGCTGCGGGTGTCCGAGCGGCTCGAGGCCGGGATGATCGGGCTCAACCAGGGCATCGTGTCCAACCCGGCCGCGCCGTTCGGCGGCGTGAAACAGTCCGGCCTCGGCCGCGAGGGCGGCAGCGTGGGAATCGACGAGTACCTGGAGATCAAGTACGTCGCTGTCAATGTCGACTGACCAGCTGGGTCACCGTGACCAGCTGGTAGCCGCGGGCGCGTAGTTCACGGACGATCGGGCCGACTGCCTGAGCGGTGTACGGCGCGTTGTCGCCGCCGTGCATGTGGAGTACGACGATCGACCCGTTCTGCACGTGGTCGAGTACCTGCTTGATGACCGGCTGCGCTGACTTGGCGAACCCGTCCGCACCAGGAACGTCCAGCCCGACCGCAGTGACACCAGCAGGCGCCAGCTCGTGCAGCGCGGTCGCGTCGTAGCACCCGCCCGGGAAACGGAACCACCTGGTCGCATGCGGAGCCAGCTTGTCCAGGTCGACGATGGCCCGCCGTACGTCGGCCAGCATGTCCTGCTTCGGCACCGTGCCCAGCGTGTAGCAGTGCTTGGTGAAACCGCGGTGGTCGTAGGTGTGCGTCCCCAGCTCGAACAGCGGGTCGTTCGCCAGCTCCTTGGTGATCTGCGGGTACTGCTCCATCCACATCCCGGTCAGGAACATCGTCGCCGGCACGTGCAGCGTGCGCAGCTCGTCGATCAGCGCCTTGTTGTAGTACGACTTCACCGTCCCGGCCACCAGGCGCCGCCGCATCAAGGCGGTCAGGTCGGCGTCGAACGTCAACGCGACCTGCTTCTTGTCCCGCGGCCCATGGTCCAGCACGGGCATCACCGTCGCGTTGCTAGAGGCACCGGGTTTGGCCTGCACCGGAGCCAGCGTGGGCCGGACCGTACGCACCGGAGCCGCGGGCGCACGTGTCTGCGGAGTCTCGGTGACCACTCCAGCCGTCGGTGTGCTGTCACTACACGCCACAAGCGTCAGCGCCAGGGCGCCAACCGCAACACACTTCCCCCAGGTCACGCCGCCCACTCTACGGTCTGGGCGGGACCCTGAAATCGTGGGTCCCGCCGCGTCGTTGGGAGTTCAGTTGACCAGGTCGTTCGCCGAGCGCAGGACCGGTACGTCGACCTGCTCGGGTGCTGCCGCGCCGGTGACGTGGAACGTGTGGCTCTCGCCGGCGGACAGGGTCACCAGACCCGAGTCCACCCGCGCCGCCGCGTCCAGCCGGTCCGGGAACAGCGCGAGGTCCTTGGCCAGCGCGGTCGCCGTCACGGTCACGTCGTACCCGCTGTCGGTCGGTGCAACGGTGGCCGAGTAGGCGTCGTCCGCGAGCTGCAGCGCGGTGTCCTCGACGAAGTACCAGTCCGCCGTCGTGCCGTCGGCCGCCCGTACCTCGAGGTACTCGGACGACTCCTTCGTGGGCACCGCGACCGACTCGGGAAGCCCGTTGACGACGGCCGAGCGAGCCGCGATCTCCACCGCGAACGTCTCGCGGGCGAGCACCTCACCACCCTTGCCGGTCGAGCGCCGTGTCACGGTGATCTCGGTCGACCACGCCTCGTCCGTGTCGTTGTGAGCGACAACGACAAGGTCGTCTTCCCGAGGCTGGACGGTCAGCAGCCGGTCGGCGTACACCTGCTTGAGGGCGAACCACAGAGGCTTGCGGATCCCGTGCCCGTCCACGGCGGCCCAGGAAACCACCGGCCAGTTGTCGTTCAGCTGCCACACGACGGCGCCGGTGTTCAGCGGGAACAGGCTGCGGAAGTGCTCGATGCCGTAGGCAACAGCGCGGGCCTGGTTCAGCTGCGTCGTCCAGTGCCAGTCGTCGATGGTCTTCCAGAGCGGCAGGTGCTCACCGAGTCCACGCTCCAGCTTGAGGTTGCCCTCGAACGCCTTCTGGTGCACGAGCATCTGCCGGCCGTACGGGTCGAGTGGCTCGTCGTGCACGACCGACGTCAACGTCGACCAGGCCGGCGGCCCCTGGAACCCGAACTCCGACACGAACCGCGGCTTGTACTTGCGGTACGTCGTGTAGTCCACCTGGTTCCAGACGTCCCAGATGTGCATCGTCCCGTGCCGCTCGTCGTTCGGGTGGATGAACTGGTCGTAGGAGTACGGGCTACCGGCGGAGTACGGCGTCCGCGGGTCGAGCTCGGCGACGATCTTCGGCAACAGCTCGAGGTAGTACCCGGCACCCCACGGCCGTCCGGCCAGCGGGACCCGCCAGCTCCACTCGACGTACCCCCAGATGTTCTCGTTGTTGCCGTTCCAGACCGCGAGGCTGGCGTGCTTGCTCAACCGCGTGACGGCCTCCCGTGCCTCGGCCTCGACCTCGTTCCAGAGGTGCTCCTCCTCGGAGTACGCCGCGCAGGCGAACAGGAAGTCCTGCCAGACCAGGATTCCGAGCTCGTCGCAGATGTCGTAGAAGTCTTCGCTCTCGTAGATCCCGCCGCCCCACACGCGCAGCAGGTTCATCCCGGCGTCGATGGCGTCCTGGATGCTGGTCCGGTAGGTGTCGGCGTTCAGTCGGGTCACGAACGCGTCGTCGGGGATCCAGTTCGCGCCGCGGACGTAGATCGGCTTGCCGTTCACCGACAGCACGAACGGCGAGCCATCGGTGTCCGGGGCAACGTTCGTGGTGATGGTCCGGAAGCCGACGCGCCCGGTCCACTCCTCGTCGGTCAGCTTCACCACCACGTCGTACAAGGGCTGCTCGCCATGACCGCGCGGCCACCAGAGGTCCGCACCGGTGACAGTGTTGGTGAGGACAACGGTGTCCCAGCCGGGCTTCACGGACGCGGTCTGCGTTGTGCCGCCGACCTCCACCGTGACGGTCGCGTACTCGTTGGCGGTGTCGCTCCAGGCCAGCGAGACATGGGTGTTCAGTACGCCGTCGGCGCCGGCCAGCGGGCGGACCGAGGAGATCCGGACGCCGGACCAGGACTCGATCCGCATCGGTCGCCAGATGCCTGCGGTCGCGACGTCCGGACCCCAGTCCCAGCCGAAGTTCGAGGCCATCTTGCGGAGCTCGTTGTACGGGTGCAGGTTGGTGTGCGGCCAGCTGCCGACCTTCGCCCGCTCCGCCTCGGCCGCCGCGACCGGACCCTCGAACTCGATCACCAGTTCGTTGTCGTCGTCGACCAGGATGCCGGTGACGTCGAAGCGGTACGAGCGGTGCTGGTTCGCCGTCCGGCCGAGCTCCCGGCCGTTCAGCGTCACCGTGGCGACCGTGTCCAGACCCTCGGCGACCAGCTCCTGCCGGTCGTTGCCGTCAGCAACCCACGAAAACGTGTTCCGGAAACTCCAGCGGGTGCGGCCGATCCAGTGCAGCTTCGACTCGTTGTCACCGTCGAAGGGATCCGGGATCTCGCCCGCCGCGAGCAGGTCGGTGTGCACCTCACCCGGAACGGTCGCGGCGATCGTCCGGCCGACCAGGCCGTCGGGCACCGGGCCCTCGACCGCGTGCACGGTCCAGGCGGCACCGCCGGCGGTGGTCAGGTCGAGGGTCTTGAGTGATGTCACGTCTGGCTCCAGGGAGATGAACCGGTTTAGTGGAACGGCAGAACTCCCCACGGTGCAGGGGGAGCGATGCCGTCAGTCGTTCAGGACGTACCGTCGCCACAGATCGGCGAGGGCACGGTGTCCGGTCGCGGACGGGTGCACGCCGTCGCCGGCGAGCGCCGCCGGCCCGACGGAGGCGGCCTGCTTGGTCAGCTCGACATCGGTCGGCACCAGGAGCGCGCCGTACTCGACGGCGAGTTTCCGGACCACCTCGAGCTTCGGGTCGAGATCCTCGCGCCAGGTGTCCTGTCCGTCCTTCACCGGCAGCAGGAACGGCTCCATCAGCACCACCGGGCAGGACAGTGAGTCGAGCAGGACCCGGTACGACGCCTCGAAGGACTCCGGGGTCGTCGGGTCGTTCTCGTCGTACCGCCGCCAGACGTCGTTGATCCCGATCAGGATCGACACCAGCGCCGGGTCGTGGGCCAGCACATCGGTCGACCACCGCGCGGCCAGGTCGGCCGCCCGGTTGCCACTGATGCCGGCGTTGACGATCGTCGGCCGGCGTTCGCCGAGATCGTCGTACAGGTTGCGGACGTAGCCGTCCCCGAGCCCGTTCGGGTCGGTACGGCGTCCGCAGTCGGTGACCGAATCCCCGGCGAACACAACGGTCCGCCGGGGATCGAGAACGATCTTCCTCACAGTGCCCGCTTCACAGGGTCGCCGCGGTGACGTCCCAGTCGTCCGGCAGGATCGCCGCGACCTCCACCGTGCTCTTCACGTCGACGAACGCGCCGGTGTCGATCGAGTCGGTGATGGAGGCCATCACGTCGACGATGTGGAACGCCAGCGCCCCGGTCGCCCGGTGCGGCCGGTCGGCCCGGATCGCCCGCGCCATCTCCAGCACACCGGTACCGCGCTGCGCGACCGCCTTCGTCTCGGCGATCGTCTCCCAGTCCTCGGCGCCCCGGCGACGGATCTTGATCGCACCGTCGAACCCGTTCGGGTCCGGTACGGCGAGGGTCGCATCGGAGCCGGTGATCTCGACGAACCCGGCCCGCCCGAGCGGCGAGTCGAAGCTGAAGATGCTCTGCGACGACTGTCCCGACTCGAACTTCGCGATCGTGCTGACGTGCGTCGGCACGGTCACGTCGAAGTCGGTCCCCGCCAGCGGACCGGAGCCGATCGTGCGCTTCTCCTTGGACTTCGACCCGATACCCGCGACCGCGGCCACCGGACCGAACAGCTGCACCAGAGTGGTCAGGTAGTACGGGCCGATGTCCCACAGCGGGCCCGCGCCCTCCTGGAACAAGAACGCCGGGTTCGGGTGCCAGGACTCCGGGCCGGGGGACTGCATCAGGGTGAGCGCGGTCAGCGGCGTACCGATGTCACCGCGCTCGATGATCCGGCGGGACTCCTGCAGGCCCGGACCCAGGATGGTGTCGGGCGCGCAGCCGAGCCGCACCCCCGCGTCCTGCGCCGTGGCCAGCAGCTTGAGGCCGCTCTCCTGGTCCAGCGAGAAGGGCTTCTCGCTCCAGACGTGCTTGCCGGCGGCAACCGCAGCGAGGGCCACCTCGACATGCGCGATCGGGATGGTCAGGTTGACCACGATCTCGACGTCGGGGTTGTTCAGGACGGCCTCGGGCCCGCCGTGCGCCGCGATGCCGTACTGCTCGGCCTTCTCCTTGGCGGCTTCCGGCCGGAGGTCGCCGATCGCGACGACGTTCAGGTCCGGGAAGCTCTGCATGCTCTTGATGTAGGCGTCGGAGATCACTCCGGCGCCGATCACACCTACCCCGACAGTGCTCATGCAGGAGCGCCCTCTCCGGTGAGGAACGCGTAGCTGCCCTCGACCGCGTCGAAGATCTCGCCGGTGAAGTCGTCCAGCTCGACGACCCGGAGCGCCTGCGGCGCCGCGGCCAGGATCTCGGCGATCGCGATGGTGCCGTCGCCGACCGCGACCTGGGCCTTGTTGTTCAGCGTCCCGTCGCCGTCCTTGACGTGGATCGCGGTGACCCGCTCACCGAACTTCTTCAGCAGCGCCGGTACGTCGGCACCGCCGACCGCCGCCCAGTACGTGTCGACCTCGACGATCACCTCGTCGGACAGGTTGTCGACGAGGATCTCCAGCCCGTGCGCGCCGCCGATCTTCGACTCGAGCTCGAACTGGTGGTTGTGGTAGCCGACCGTGATGCCGTGCTCGGCGGCCTCCTTGGCGGCCTGGTTCAGGCCGTCCGCGATCACCTTGATCTCGTCGGCCGACTGCCAGCGGGCCGCGTCGGTGTGCGGGTCGATCACGGTGCTGATCCCGAGCCGCTTCGCCGCGGCGAGGATCTCGGCCTTGTCGTCCTTGAGCAGGCCGGCGTGCGTGGTCGGGGCCGAGAGACCGTGCTTGGGCAGCGCCTCGGCCAGACGGTCCGCGAAAGCGGTCACACCGAAGGGTTCGACCTTGGTGTAGCCGATCTCCGCGATGCGGGCCAGGGTGCCGTCGAAGTCCTCTTCGAGCTTGCCCCGGACCGTGTACAGCTGGAGGGACAGGTGGTCCTTTGCGACCATGGTTTCTCCTTGTCGGCGGCGCGTTCACCCGCTGCCCTGGGGTTTGCGCCGTCTGATAAGCCGAACCGGTTAAGTAACGAAGGAAACCGTATCCCACCGGGCCCCGGCGGCACCACCCTCCGCCCAACGACTGGGCGGTCACCTGAGAGACCGCCCGGGCTTTGTGACAATGCCGCCCCTCCCGTGACCGATCGCCGGAATCCGGCCCTGTCGCTGCATTCAAACGGTCACTTTGGGTCGGGTGTTGATGACACAGAGTTGAAGGCGGGGGCACACTGAAAGTGACCGGACCGTCCGTCAACGGTTCGGGCACTCGTGAGGAGGGGTTTCGTCGTGTCTCGAGTGACCATCAAGGAGATCGCCCGGCGCTGTGGGGTCTCCCAAGGAGCCGTGTCCTACGCGCTCAACAATCGGCCCGGGGTGTCGGAAGCCACCCGCGCTCGCGTACTGCGAGTCGCCGCCGAACTGGAATGGATGCCGAACCGGGCCGCCCGCCAACTGTCCGCGGCCCGCAGCGAGACGTTCGGGCTCGTGCTGGCCCGGACCGCACAGACGCTGATCGAGGAGCCGTACTTCATGGGCTTCGTCGGCGGGGTGGAGTCCGTGCTTGCGGAGAAGTCGTACGCGCTCGCACTACAGGTCGTCGCGGACCTCGACGAGGAGCTGGCGACGTACCGGAAGTGGGCGGCCGAGCGGCGGGTCGACGGTGTGATCGTCGTCGACCTCCGGGTCGCCGATCCCCGCATCCCGGTACTGCGGAAGCTCGGGCTGCCGGCCGTTCTCGTCGGCGACCCGGCGCTGGCCGACGGTATGCCGTGCGTCTGGACCGACGGCACGTCCGCGATGAACACCGCTCTGGACCATGTCGCGTCGCTGGGACACCGGTCGATCGCACGGATCGCCGGGCCGCCCGACTTCGGCGACGTCTTCATCCGCGACCAGGCCTTCGACCTCGCCGCCGCCCGCCTGGCGCTGTCCACCATCACCTGCCATACCGACTACTCGGCCGCCCAGGGCGCTGCCGCGACCCATGAGGTCCTGGCTGCCGAGCCTCGGCCGACCGCGATCCTCTACGACAACGACCTGATGGCGGTGGCCGGCCTGGCCGTCATCCAGGCCCTGGATCTCCACGTTCCTGATGACATCACGCTCGTCGCCTGGGACGACTCGACGCTCTGCCGGATCACCCACCCGACCCTGACGGCGCTCAGCCACAACGTCGTCGGGTACGGCGCCGAGGTGACCCACCACCTGCTCGACCTGCTTTCGGGTGCCGAGCCTCAGCCCCGTCTCTACTCCACGCCGCTCCTGATCGTCCGCGAGAGCTCGGCCCGCCCCGCTTTCCAATAGTTGGCCGCCCGCGCCCGAGTGCCTGCTCGGGCGCGGCTGGCTCACGTCGCGGTGACTGTGACGGGGACTCCGTTGACGACCGCGGTGCCGGAGACCGGGTCGGTGAGTGCGGTGTCGGTGATGTCGTTGGCGCTCGGACCCGGGACCTGGTTGGCGACGGTGAGCCGCGAGCCGGGGCGGTTGTGGCCGAAGCCGTGCGGCAGGCTGACCACGCCGGGCATGATGTCGTTGCTGGAAGCAACTTCTACGGCGATGGAGCCGGCCGCCGAGGTGACGGTGACGAGCTGGCCGTCGGTGAGTTCGCGGTCGGCGAGGTCGGCTGGATGCATCAGCAGGTGATGGCGCGGCTTGCCCTTCACCAGCCGGGCGGAGTTGTGCATCCACGAGTTGTTGTTGCGCAGATGCCGCCGGCCGATCAGCAGCAGTTCGTCGGCGGACAGCGCCGCCAGCGAATCCAGACGCGGCAGATCGTTCAGGATCATCCGCTGCGCCAGATCGATCCGCTTCGACTTGTGGTGCAAGGCAGCAGGCAACGCGGGCTGCAGCGGCCCGAGATCCACTCCACCTGGCGATCGTCGTACCTTCCCGAGCGACAACCGGTAGGGGCCGATCCGCAAGCCCAGATCCACGATCCGCCGCGGCGACATCCGCAGCCGCGCCATCACCTCGACGCGGCGCCGGCTCCACGGAGTACGGCGTACCAGGGCCAGGCCGAGGTCGCGGAAGATCTCCCAGTCGTGCCGCGCGGAATCGGGTTTCGGCAGTACGGCGTCGTTCCAGCGCGCCGTGTTCCGCACTGCCAGCTGGTGGAAGATCACGTCGTAGTGATCGCGCTCGAGGGGCGGCGCCGGCGGCAGGATGACGTCGGCGTGCCGGGTCGTCTCGTTGATGTACGGATCGATCGCGACCATGAACTCGAGTGTTCCGAGGGCGGCGTCGAGTTTCCGTCCGTTCGGCGTCGACAGCACCGGGTTTCCGGCGACCGTGACCATCGCCCGGATCTGGCCCTCACCCGGCGTCAGGATCTCCTCGGCCATCGTCGAGACCGGCAGCTCACCGCCGAACTCCGGCAGTCCGCGGACCCGGCTCGTCCAGACCCCGAGATGCCCGCGGCCGAGCCCGAGCAAGGCGTTCACGGCCGGCCGCGGAAACATCGTTCCGCCCGGCCGGTCCAGGTTTCCGGTGATGATGTTCAGGACCTGGATCGCCCACTGGCAGATCGCCCCGAACTGCTGCGTCGACACCCCGACACGCCCGTAACAGGCCGCCCGGTCCGCCGCGGCGAAATCCCGGGCCACCTGCCGGATCTCGGCGGCGGAAATTCCGGTGATTTCCGCGGCACGTTCCGGCGTCCATCCCTCGACCGCCGCCTCCACTTCCGCGAGCCCGTCGACGTACGCCGCCGGCCGGGCCGCCCCGTCCTCGATCACCTGATGAATCAGGGCGAGCAGAAACGCCGCGTCCGTTCCGGGCCGGATGAAGTGATGGGTGTCGGAAACCGCTGCGGTTTCGGTCCGTCGCGGATCGATCACGACCAGTTTTCCGCCGCGTTTCCGCAACTCCTTGAGCCGCCGTCCGAAACCGGGTGCCGTCATCATGCTCCCGTTCGACGCCAGCGGGTTCGCCCCGAGCATCAGCAGGTACGACGTCCGGTCGATGTCCGGCACCGCCACCATCAGCTGGTGCCCGTACAGCAGGTACGACGCCAGCATGTGCGGCAACTGGTCGATCGACGTCGCGCTGAACCGGTTCCGGGTCCGCAGCTGCTTCACCATCGTCGGCATATGCGTGAGCGCGCCGAGACTGTGCACGTTCGGGTTTCCGAGGTAGACCCCGACGGAGTTCCGCCCGTGCTCGCGCTGGATCTCGGTGAGCTTGCCGACGACGAGTTCGTACGCTTCGTCCCACCCGATCGACTGCCAGCCGTCCGAGGTACGGCGTACCGGTGTGGTCAACCGGTCGGGGTCCTCCTGGAGGTCGCGGAGGGCGACCGCCTTCGGGCAGATGTGACCGCGCGAGAGCGGGTCCGACTCGTCACCGCGGATGTCGGTGACCCGGCCGTCCTCGACGGTCACGAGCACTCCGCAGATCGCCTCACACAGATTGCAGGACGTGCGCCGCACTGTCATCTGGTCAAACTACCCTCGGGTAGCCAACCGCGTCATCAGTCGAAGCGTGCCTCGTCGAGGCGGCCGAGGATCGCGTCGACGGTCTCTCCGACGCTGAGGTCGGAGTTGTCCAGCCACAGCCCGCGCCGTGGGCTGAACGCGTGCAGTTCGTAGTCGAGCTCGTCGACCAGATGCCGGGCGCCGCCGATCCGGCTGGAGATCACGTCGGGCCGCGGGGTCAGGACGACGAGGTAGCGCGGCCGGGACTCGATGCCGTCCAGGAACTCGCGCAGCAGTTCACCGATCACCACGTCCTGCAGTACGACGGTGAATCCCGCGCTCGCGTACTCGTCCGCGGCCTTGCAAGCGAGCCGATAGCGCAGCTGCAGTTGGCGTTGTGCCTCGAGTACGTCGTCGGCCATCGAGGCCTGGCCGCTGACGATCATTCGCCGGAAAACGTCCCCCCGAAGATGCACGCCGTACTGGAACCTCTCGGCGAGCATCTGGGACACCGACGACTTCCCCGCCGCCATGATTCCACTGACGACGATCACCCCCTCGGACTCCATGCGGTGATCGTGCCACGCGGTGCGCGGTTTTAGTCCGGCGTCGGCGATTCTTGTCCGAAAACCCCGATTTCTCAGGGGTTTCCGGCGGTCAGCGTGTCCAGATGATGGCGCAGCAGTTGCCGGATCCGCGGCGCCGTACTGCGGTCCGGCTGGATCGCGGCGTGCAGTGCGAGACCGTCGATCAGGGCATGCAGGCTTTCGGTCTCGCGCCGCAGGTCGAGGCCGTCGCGTAGTGCGCCGGCCTCGGCGAGCGAGTGCAGCAGCGACTCGCACAGGTGCCGCAGTCCGTTGTGCACGGTGTCGACGTGTTCCTGCAGCGTTCCGGCGCCGGTCTCGGCCCGTGCCTGCGCCATGAATGCCAGCCAGACGTCGAACTCCGCGCGCCGCTCGGCGTCCAGCGGGAGCGCTTCCTCGAGGTAGCGCAGTGCGATCGTGGTCGCGCTGCCCTTGGGCTCGATCGCGCTGACCCGATCGCTGACTCGGCGCGAGACCAGGTCCATCGCGAAGCTGAGCAGACCGTCCTGGTCCGGGAAGTAGTAGCGGACCGCGCCCGCCGACCAGCCGGCCTCGGCGGCGATCGTGCGGACGGAGGCGGCCCGGATCCCGTCCCGGCGGACCACCCGCCACAGCGCTTCGGCGATCTCCTCGCGGCGGGCGGCGTGGTCGACGATCTTCGGCATGTGGTCCTTTTTAGCACAGATGTGTTAGTCTCGTTTCACAACACGGTCGTGTTGAAAAACTCGGGAGGGGAACACCGTGCTGCTCGCTGTGATCGCCGGGTGTGAGATCGGCTTCTGGGTCCTGCTCGCCGCCGGCCTCGTGACGCGCTACCTGCTCCGGCTGCCGAAGGTCGGCCTGGTGCTGCTGGCCGCGGTGCCACTGGTCGACGTCGTGATGCTGGTCGCGAGCGTCCTGGACATCCACCGCGGAGCGGAGCCCGCGTTCAAGCACTCACTGGCCGCGATCTTCATCGGGGTCAGCGTCGGGTTCGGGCACCAGACGCTGAAGTGGGCCGACGCTTGGGCCGCGCACTTCATGGCCGGTGCGCCGCGGCCGCCGAAGCCGCCGAAGAAGGGCCCGGAGCGCGCCCGCCGCGAGCGCGCCGGCTGGTTCCGCCACCTGTTCGCGTACATCGTCGGCGTCGGCATCATGATCGCTCTCGGCCTGCTGTCCGGCCGTGGGTACGACGCCGTACTGGCGCCCGCGTGGACCTGGACGATCGTGCTGGTGATCGACGCGGTCGTGTCGTTCAGCTACTCGTTCGACCGGGCCGAGCCTTCGGGCCAGGCGCCGCGCGAGAAGGAGTCCGTGTAACGTCCGCGGTTCGCGCGGTCACTCGTCGTACATTTCCAGCATGACGACGGTTGGGCGGGTCTGGGCGGCGGTCACCGGGCTGATCGTGGTGGCCGGGATCGTCATCCAGTTGCTGGTGACGGGCGGCGGGCACGAAGGGTTCTTCCCGGACAATCCGGAGCGGGTCCTGAACGTGTTCGCGTACTTCACGATCCAGTCGAACCTGCTGCTCGGCGGGACCGCGCTCGTCCTCGCGGCACAGCCCGACCGGCCGGCGAGCAAGCTCTTCAAGACGCTCCGGCTGAACGGCGTGCTCTGCATCGCGGTCACCGGGATCGTCTACCACGCCGTCCTCGCGGGGCTGGGGGAGCTGCAGGGATGGGCGGAAGTGGCGAACTTCCTGCTGCACACCGCGGCTCCGGTCGCGGGCGTCGTCGGCTGGTTGTTGTTCGGGCCGCGCGGGCTCACCGACTGGTCGATCGTCCGGTGGTCGATCGTGTATCCGCTGCTGTGGCTGGTGTTCACGCTGATCCGCGGCGAGTTCGTCGGGTTCTATCCGTACCCGTTCGTGGACGTCGACGAGCACGGGTACGGACGGGTGCTGCTGAACTGTCTGGTGGTGGCGGTACTGTTCCTGGCTCTGGCGGCCGGTGCGACAACTCTGGACCGCCGCCTGCGCCGGAAGACAACCGTCGAAAGGTAAGACCAGTGCTGGTGACCTCGCGCTCGTACGAGGAGTACGAAGCGATGTTCGACCTGAAGGAACTCCCGGACTCGGTGCTCGACTGCTGCGCCGGGGGTGCCGGCTTCACGGCCGAGGCCGCGGCCCGTGGCGTCGACGCGATCGCCGCCGACCCGGCGTACGAGCTGGAGACGCCTGAGCTCGTGGACACCGTCCGGCGCAGCCTGCCGGCGACGTCCGAGATCATCGGCGAGCACGAGGCGAGCTTCGTCTGGCACTGGTACGGCTCGCCGGAACGCAAGGACCAGTACCGGATCGAGGCGGCCGACCGGTTCCTGCAGGACGTGATGGAAGCACCCGAGCGGTACGTCGCCGCGGGGCTGCCCGAGCTGCCGTTCGGCGACCGTCGTTTCGAGCTGGTGCTCTGCTCGCACCTGCTGTTCACGTGGGCCGACAAGTACGACCGGGGATGGCACGAGGCCGCTTTGCGGGAGCTGATCCGGGTCAGCAACGCGGAGGTGCGGATCTTCCCGTTGGTGCAGCAAGGGGCGGGTGCGTCGATCCCGTGGATGCACGAGCTGCTGGACTCGCTCGAGGGTGTCAGTTACGAGATCCGCAAGGTGCCCTACGAGTTCCAGGTCGGGGCCAACGAGATGCTGGTCCTCACCCGCCGCTGACCGCTTGGTGCTTCCCGCTCAGCGCGCTCACGGATGAGTTGCGCACCAACCCGCCACGATGAGCGGGAAGCGGTCCGGAGTGCCGGGCAGTGATGGGAGGACGGTCACCACCACCCGCCCGGCAGTGTCGGGGTCAGCGGCCCCGAAATCAGCGCAGGTACTTGCCGCAGACCGGCCACGGGGAGGCGCCGCGCTGCGAGTAGAGCTTCTTCGCGCGCATCAGCTGCTCGCCGGCCGACGCGTTGGTCGGGTTGCCGGAGCCACCGACGCTGCGCCAGGTCTGCAGGTCGAACTGGAACAGTCCGTAGTAGCCGCCGCCGTTGACCGCGCGCGGGTTGCCGCTGGACTCGCAGTTCGCGACCTTGGCCCAGGCGCCGCTCAGGTTGGCCTTGCCGCTGCTCGCCTTCGGGCGGCTGGTGTCCCGGCTGGACCGGTTGTCGCGGTGGACCTTCGAGGACTTCTTCTTGACCTCGGACTTCCGCGGCTGCGCCTGGTCCTGCTCGGCGACCCTCGGGGCGGCGGCGGACTTCTTCACGCCGTCCAGCGTTAGGCTCTGGCCGATCAGGATGAGGTTCGGGTCCTTCAGGTTGTTGATCCGGGCCAGCTCGTGCCAGTCGGCACCGTTGGCCGCCGCGATCTGCGACAGGGTGTCGCCGGACTTGACCGTGTAGTCGGACGACGCGAACGCGGCTCCGGCTCCAGCGGCGGTGATGCCGGCTCCCAGACCGGCGATCGAGAGGGTTCGGGCCACCCGGCGAGTGCTTCGCCGGGCGCGCGCATGTCGAGCCTTGGACATCAGAAAAGCGCTCCTTGTGAGCTTGGGCATGGTGGAACTATCACCAGGCCCCCCGTGCAGGGGAGGGAGGGGGCAATCGGACAGGTCACAGGGCGGCGTCCGAATGGTCACGCCCCGGTAACGACGCGACCTGAGTCATCCTCTGTGAGGTTCGCCGGAAACGCAACCCCAGATCGTGATCTGCCCCGAACTTTTTCCGGCCGCTA
The DNA here is from genome assembly GCF_053611945.1 of Kribbella sp. NPDC054772. Lineage (NCBI taxonomy): Bacteria > Bacillati > Actinomycetota > Actinomycetes > Propionibacteriales > Kribbellaceae > Kribbella > Kribbella sp. NPDC054772. The sequence continues at coordinate 170,438 of NZ_JBSHBJ010000001.1, forward strand.
ACCTTCCGAAACCCCAACAACAGAACGGTTTCCGGCCTCGACACGCCGATCGTCCGGAGGGTGGAACTGATCGGTTTAACGGGTCCGGAAAAAGCGTTCCGGAACCAGTTGCACGGTCAGTTCCCGAATCGTCGCGCGGTCGTCCTCGGGCCACGCCTCCCAGACCTGGCGGGCCCACCTGAGCAGGGTCGACTCAACCTCGTCGACGCCTCCGGCAACGAGCACGTCGTACGCCGTGAGCTCGCCGGCCCGGGCGGGCGGGACGAGTAGCGGCCAGTCGTCGTAGGAGTTGGCCATGATGCCGTGTGCGGTCCGGACGTCGAGGTTGCCGGAGCCGCGTTCGAGGAACATGTAGAGCCCGTTCAGCGCGAACACCGGGCCGATCCGTGGGCCGTCGGGGTTGACGTGCTGCGCGCCGTACGCATCGATGCGGAGCTGATGCAGGTGGCCGAGCCGGGCCGCGTTCCGCACCTCGAACCCGAGCAGCTCACCGGCCACCTCCGCACATTCCCTCGAGGCGTTGTACTTCGACGTGCCCGGCCACCGCGAACTCGGCAGAACCGCGGCGCAACCGGGGCAAGTTGTCGTGTCAGGCGTGTCATCCGGTGAGTTCACTCGTTGATCGAAGCACGGGCACCGTCGTCCGGCAGCTGCTTTCCGCTGGGGGCGTGGGTGAACGGCGGATGAGGCAACGAATGTGATGGGGGCAGGAGCGGTGATCCGAGTGGCTCTCGGCCATCGCGGCACATTGGTGCGTGGTGCACTGGCCGCGGTGCTGGCAAGGGAGAACGACCTGGACGTGGTGGCCGAGGTGGACCGCGCGGAGGAGGTGCTCCAGGTGGCCGGACGGCGCCCGGACGTCTTCCTGCTCGACCCGCAGCTGCCCGGCCGGATCCGGATCGATGAGCTCTGCCGGAAACTGGTCGGTCGCGGCGTGCTGGTGCTGATCGACCACGAGGCGATTGCGGCCACCAGCCTGGCGCTGGTGAAACAGGCGCCGCGGATCGGCCTGATCGCGAGCGATGCGACCACTGACCAACTGGTGCAGGCGGTGCGCGACGTGGCGAAGGGCCTGCCGGTGGTCGACGTACGGCTGGCGGTGGCCGCGTTGAAGGCCGGTGACAACCCGCTGACCGACCGCGAGTGCGAGGTACTGCGTCAGGTCACCACCGGCGCGACGGCGCAGGAGATCGCGCGGACCCTCAGCCTGAGCGCGGGGACTGTTCGCAACTACCTGTCCCGCATTCTCGCCAAGACCGGTTCCCGCAGCCGGATCGAGGCGATCCGCAAGGCTCAGGACGCGGGCTGGATCTGACCGGTCCGGCTTTGGTTGGGTGTCCAGCTGCCGTGGAGATCGCGGTACATCCGGGACGTGCGCATCAGGCCGGCGTGGGTGCCCAGGGTCGCTTTGTTGCCGTCGAGCACGAGAATGCGGCGCGCCCGCAGCGCCGAGCTGATCCGGTGGGCGATCACGACGAGAGTCCCGTGGCGTTGGGCGAACGCTTCCTCGGCCCGACGTTCGGCCTCCGGGTCGAGGAAACAGGTCGCTTCGTCGAGGACCACGAGCGGCGCGGGCGACAGGTAGGCGCGGACCAGCGCGAGCAACTGCTTCTCGCCTGCGGACAGCTGCGCCGGCTTCACCTCGGCGTGCAGTCCGCCGATCCGGTCGACCAGTGCTCCGGCACCGATCGCCCGTACTGCTTCGGAAATCTGATCATCCGTTGCGCTGGGCAACAAGTAGTTCAGGTTGTCCCGCACGGTGCCGCTGAAGACGTAGGCCTCTTGCGGGATCAGCACCCGGGTCCGCGCGAGCAGTCCCGTGGCGAACTCCGTCGGTGGCGCACCGCCGAGCAGCACTCGGCCGCCGGTCGGCGCGAGCATCCCGCAGACCAGCCCGGCCAGCGTCGACTTGCCGATACCGCTCGGCCCGACAACGGCGAGGTGTTCGCCTTCGGGGATGCTCAGCTCGAGGCTGTCCAGCACCGGCTCGGCCTTGGGGCCGTAGGCAAACGTCAGGTGGTTCAGCCGGACCTGGTAGCCGTTCACCGCGTCGACCGGCCTGGGCTGTGCTGCCGCAGTGGACGTGTCGAGGATCCGGCCGAGGGTGATGACGTACCGGAGGCCACTGTCGCCGAGCGCGTTCATGACGGTGTTCAGCGCCGGTTGTAAACCGATCAAGACATACGTGAGTCCGCCCAGCAGCGTGCCGGTGCTCACGCCACGCCCGACCAGCCACGGTCCGGTCGCGAGCAGGATCAGCAACGGCAGCCAGCCGCCCACCGCGAAGCACAGGGTCCGCAGCGCCGACACCTTCGCGAGCGCGCGCTCCGCCGCCGCATGCGCCGCGATCGGTTCGCCGACGAGCCACTCGGCGTACTCCTCGGTCCCGGTCGCGGTGATGTCGCGCACGCCGCCGAACACCATGCCCGCCGATGCCGCGAGCGCCTCGTCCGCCGTCAGTGACGCCCGCACCCGATCCGCGGCCATCCCGAGCACCGCCAGCGACAACGCGAACCCGACCAGGAACGGTGGTACGACGAACGCGGCGACGAGCGGAGCGAGCGACAGCAACCCGGCCAGTACGCCGAACAGCGTGACCGCGAAACTCCGCAGTACCAGGACCAGTCCGGCGAAGGTGTCGCGAACAATCTCCACCTGCCGGTTCAGTCGCGCGACGGCGCTGTCGTCGCCGGACCGGAGCGCGCCGCCGACGACCCGGCGTACCAGATCGTCGCGGAGCGGCTCGACCAGATCACCGAGCCGGCCGTAGACCTGCCGTGCTCCCGTGGCACCCAAGCCCGCGGTCGCCACCAAGCCACCCAGCCACGCGATCCCTTGCCACGCGTGCCCGCCGAGAAAGCTGTCCGTCGCCCGCGCCACCGCGATCCCGTAGACCGCCGTCGGCAGGATCTCCGGAATCGACCACCCGATCAGCCCGACCGTGGCCCGCTTCCGCAACGCGACAGCACCGAACGACAACTCGCGCTTCATCCGAAGACGGCTCTATAGGACGGGTTGTGCCAGAGGTCGGCGTGGGGGGCGATGGCGCGGACCTGGCCCTGGTCGAGCCAGATGACCAGGTCGGCGCGGGCCGCGGTGGCGGGGCGGTGGGTGACGATCAGGCGCGTGCGGTGGTGCCGGTCCTCGGTGAGGGTGCGGCTGATCTGGCGTTCGGTGGCGGTGTCGAGGCTCGACGTGGCATCGTCGAGGACCAGCAGCCGACGGGCCGACCAGGCGCGGGCGAGGCCGAGGCGTTGCCGTTCGCCGCCGGACATCGGTGCCTTGCGCAACGAAGTGAAGTAGCCGTCGGGAAGGCGGCTGACGAAGTCGTGCGCGTGCGTGGCGCGCGCCGCGGCGAGCGTGCGGATCGGGCTGACCGCGTGCGGGTCGAGGGACTCACCAACAGTCCGGCCGACCAGCTGCGGACGCTCGAACGCGCACCCGACCGCGCTCCGCAGCGCACGCCGGCTGACAGCCTGCAGCGGTACGCCGTCCAGCGAGACCTGCCCCGTCGACGGGTCCCGCAAGCGGGCCGCGACCGCCGCGAACACGGACTTGCCGGCGCCGCTCGGGCCGACGACCGCGATCGTGCGGCCACCTGGCAGGTCGAGATTCACGTTGTGCAGCAGGACATTCCCGTCCGCGACGACGCTGACGTTGTCGAACGTCAGCTGCCCCGGCCCGGCCGGCAACGGCAGCGTGCCGTGCGCGACCGTCTCGATCGAGATCACCTCGGCGGATCGCTTCACGCCGGCCTTGGCGCGGGCGATCTCACCCAGGACACCGGTCAGGTTGCCGAGACCGGCCCCGAGGACGGCGTACTGCGAGGCGGCGAACAGCTCGCCGGCGGTGATCCGGCCGGCGACGAGTTGCAGTCCACCGACCGCGAGGACGGCGACCAGGACGAGCGGGCCGACGACCGCGGCCTGCGCGCCGGAACGGGCCAGGATGCGCCACGTGACGACGCCGTGCCGGTGCAGTTCCGGGAGCAGGCTGAGGATGCGGGTCTCTTCGCGGTCCGTCGTACCGGCGGAGGTGATGGTGCGGATTCCGGTGAGGGACTCCGACAGCAGGGCGGCGATGCGGCCCTGGGTCTCCTGGTAAGCCAGGCTGACGTCGGCGGTTCGTTTCGCGAACGTCCACAGCACCAGGATCACGAGGACGACGCCGCCGAAGAAGGCCGCGGCGAGCCACGCGTCGATGACCGCGAGCAGAACGAGACTTCCGAGCGGCGGCGCGATCGCGGCGATCGCCGTCACCGCGGCCGGACCGGCCTGGGCAGCGTCGGTGGCGTTCGCTGAGACGCGCGTGACCAGGTCGCCGGTCTCGAAGTCACGCGTCCCGTCGGGACCGCCGCGGACGACGTGCCGGACCAGGCGACGCCGAAGCCAAGCTGTCGTTTCGGCGACGCACGCCGCGCCTGCGAACGCGTCGACGATGCTCGCCGCGATCCCGAGACCGATCAGCGTGGCGGCGGTGATCAACCAGCGGGTGTAGCCGTCGCCGGCAACGATCGCGTCGACCGAGCGGCCGAGAACGGTCGGCAGCGCAAGCGTCACCCCGCTGCCGATCAGCGCGTTCACGCCGATCAACGGCAGCCAGCCCCGGCCGCGCTTCGCCACCTCTCCAAAGGTGATCATCGGTCCAGGCCCGTCTGATCGGCGAGGAACGCCAGCATGTCGGCGGCCAGCGCGATGCCGCCCGTCGCGTGACCGGCGTCCGGCTCGTGCCTGAGCAGCACCGGTCGCGCGCTCGCCGTCGCGTGCTGCAACGCCGCGCACAGTTTCCGCGTGTGCAGCGGATCCACCCGGGTGTCGTTCCCGAACGCGGTCAGCAGCACGGCCGGGTACTTCACGCCATCGGCGACGCGGTGGTACGGCGAGTAGGAGAGCAGTGCGCGGAAGTCGTCGGCGTCCTTCACCGTCCCGTACTCCGCGGTCCAGCGCTCGCCTAGACCCGAGAGTTCGTAGCGGATCATGTCGGTCAACGGCGCCGAGCAGACCGCGGCGGCGAACAACTCGGGTCGCTGGGTGAGCGCGGCAGCGGTCAGCAGCCCGCCGTTCGACTCGCCGCAGATCGCGAGCTGGTCCGGCGTCGTCCAGCCTTCGGAGGTGAGGTGCTCCGCGGCCGCGATGAAATCGTCGAACGTGTTCTGCTTGGCGTGGCGGACGGCTGCCTTGTGCGAGGTCGCGCCTCGGTCGCCGTCGCCCCGGACCGTCGCGGTCACGAACGAGCCACCCGCTTCGACCCAGGCCAGCGCGAAGGCGGAGTACGTCGGAGTGAGCGATTGCCCGAATCCGCCGTACCCGTAGAGGATCGTGGGGCGTGGGCCTGGTGTGCCGATCACGCGGAGCTCGACGCCGGAGCTGGTGTGCAACGTGTGTGTTTCGAGGTCCGGGCGGGTCTGCGGCCGGTCGCCGTAGCGGTAGACCGTCGGCGGCGTGATCGCGTCGGTGTACGTGTACCAGGCTTGGTTGCCGTGGGCAGTGAGTGAGCCGACGGACCCGCCGGCGAGGTCGAGAGTGTCGAGGAGCCGGCCGGTCTCGCGGTCGTGCTCGGTGATCTTGTCGGCAGTACTCACCAGGACGCTGTCGTCGAGGATCGCGAGGCCGGTGAGAGGTGCGTCCGGCCGGATGTAGTCGCGCCAGACGGTCGGCTCGGTCGGGTCGCCTACGCAGATTCGGCCGGTGGGTGCGTCCTGCGTCGTGACGACGTACAGCCGGCAGTCGGGGCCGACGGACATGATCGTGGTCGCGTCTTGCGGGAGGTGGGTCAGCGGGGCATCCGTCGACAGGTCCGCGAGCCAGACGTCGGTCGGCGTACAGATCGTCAGCCAGTGGCCGCTGATCTCCAGCCCGTACGACGCTTCGTCGGCGAGGATCGTGGTGTCGTCCGGATCGCCCAGCGTATGACGGCGTACCCGGCGGAATCGGACGTAGTAGAAGGCGGTGCCATCCGGGAGCCAGGCGACGGGCGAGTAGCGGCAGCCGTCGAGTGGGCCGTCGATCAGCTGCCCGGTCGCGATGTCGAGGACCGAGAGCGTGGACTGCTCGTCGCCGCCGCGGGAGAGCTGGAACGCGACCTTCGTGCCGTCCGGTGACGGTTGCCAGGCGTCGAGCGTGGTCACACCGGTCGGATCGAGCTGCTTCGGGTCGATCAGCGGCGTCTCGTCGACGAACAGTACGGCGTACTGCCGGTCGGCCTCGCGGCGCAGGGTGAAGCAGCGGTCGCCGCGCCAGACGGGCGGGGACACGCTGCTGACCTCGGACAACTGGCGCACGCGGTGCTTCCAGCGGAAGCGTGTCGTCAGCGAGCCGGCGTACGTCAGCCACAGATCGTCCTGGTCCCGCAGCCAGCGCTGCGTGACCGGGTTTTCGGCGTCCTCGAGCCCGCGATACGGGTCGGCGACGGTACAACCGTGCACCTGCTCCACGAGCGTCAGACGCTCGGCGCATGGATAAGACTGCACGGAAAGATCACCTCACTCTCCTTCTGTCCCACCCACACAACGAGCGCGGCGCCGCCGGGCTACCCGCCGGCGACCGAGGCGAGTCGGTCACCGGCGTGAAACAGGTCGGCCCTGGGCGGGTATGCCGCCCACCCAGGGCCTCTACCTGGCATAACAGGTGATGTCACAACTGCCGCATCAGTGGCAGAGCAGCAGGCTCAGGTTGCTCGGGGTCTGCGAAGCGCAGCCCAGCACGGTCAGCGTGGAGCCGCCGTGGTGGTGGCCGCCGTGGCCGTAACCCGGGGTCTCGAGACCCTGAAGGTCGAGAAGTGCCATGTGTTTACACCTCCTTCGATGTCGTTCGTCGGGACAGGGACTCGGACCACTGGGGAGGTCCGAGGAACGGGAGGGTCGCCGGCGCGTCGTGCAACGCCGTACCCAGAGCCAGCAGGACGCCGGCTGATCCGGTCGCCAGGTCCATCGAGAGCCGGAGCAGCTGGTTGCCGGGGAACGCGAGGCCGCCTTCGAACGGCATCGCGTGCCAGCCGAGGCCGTGGATCAGCTCGTCGACCTCATCGCCGAGTGCGGCTGCCGTGAGGAGCAGACCGGCGCGACCCATGAACAGCCCGGGCTGGACGTAGTAGGAGCAGTGCGTGACCCGCATCAGCTCTTGGAGCGTGACGGCGAGCTCTTCGGACGGACGGTGGCGCAGGTACCGCTCCAGGACCAACGCGATGCCGGCCGAGCCTTCTTCGAGGTACGGCAGCGTTCGCCAGCCCTGGTTGATCTGGCGCATCCCGTCCTCGGTGAGCACGGTCCGCTTCAGATCCTGCCGGATCGCGATCTCCGCGAGGTCGAGCAGACCGGTGTCACCGAGCTGCTCGAAGGCGTTGAGGAACAGCAGCGCGGGTCCGGACGATCCGTACATCAGACCGGCCCGCGGGTACTGCCCGCCACTGATCTCCGGTACGTCGGCGTGCAGGCGATCCGCGACGAGATCGAGGACCCGGACCGCGCGCGCTCGCAGCGTCGACTCGGTGTCGAAGTGCAGGAGGTTCAGGCCGATGCCCGCGAGACCGGAGTGCAGACCGAGCTCGCGGGAGCTCCAGTCGTCGGCCAGCGTGCGGTCGATCAGGTCGAGTGCGTCCTGCCGGTAGCCGAGTTCGTCGAGGACATGCGCGACACCGTGCAGACCGTCGTACAGACCCGGTCCGGCGGGGGCGTCGACGGCCCGCTTGCGCAGCCAATCGTCGTACTCCGGGAATCGTCCGGCGCCCGTCTTGGCCAGCGCGTAGAGGACACCGGCCGCACCGGTCGCGAGATCGAGTCCGCCGCCGTCGCGGAACTGCGCGATGTCGCCGGGGAACAGGCGGTCGGTGCGTTCCGGAGTCGCGCTGGCGACGATCGCCGTGGCGAGCGCCGCGCGGACCTCGGTCCAGTCTGCCTTGCCGGGGAGCGGCAGGTCGTGGAGGTCGTTGGTCGCGGCGGCGCCGACGATCGTGGTGACGGCCTCGTCGAGCTCGGCGCGCGGGACCGGGAAGGTCTCGGCGATCATGTCGGCGAGCTGGAACGCCTTACCGGGATGGAGATTCAGCAAGATCGTCGCCTGCGGCGCATAAACGCTCAAGGCGATACAAGCGAGTGCGTACCGGTCGACGTCGATGCCCTGCCGGTCCGGCGGAGCGGCGTACCCCGGATGCGCGAGGGTCGAACGGGCCTGGTCCTCGGCCTTCGTCGCGACCTCGAAGTCGATCAGGGTCAGCTTGCCGTTCACATCGAGCAACAGGTTGTCCGGATGCAGGTCGCAGAACACCACGCCGCGCTCGTGCAACTGCCCGACCGCCGCGCCGACCTTGGCCACCATCGCGGTCGCCCATTCCGCGTACGCCGCCTTGTCGGCCTCGGTCGCGTCCGGGTGCGTCAGCGGATAACGCCGTACCAGCTCGCGTTGCAGGGACACCGAGTCGATGTGTTCCTGAACGAGGAAATGGTGGTCACCGAGCTGCAGGTAGTCGTGCGTCCTCGGTACGGCGTCGAGTCCGTCGAGCTGCTCGAGGATGTCGCGCTCGTGAGCGATCCGCGTCACCGCGTCCCGGCCGGCCATGTCGAGACCGGCGTACGGGCGTCCCTCCTTGAGGACCACGCGGTCGCCGGACTCGGTGTGGTGACCGAGGTACACGCCGCCGCCGTTGGAGAACTGGATGACGCCGTCGATCGTGTACGCGAGGTCGTTCGTGGTGACCGCGTTGCGGGCGTCGAGATGCGGCTGGAGGAACTTGGGGAGCTCGACCCATGGCGGTGTGACGAAGGTCGGTCCGCGGTGGTCGGGGACCAGGGTGCCGTGCGGGCCCTCGAGGGCGAGGACACGCTCGCCGGCCTGGTTGAGGCAGTACCTGCTGACGAAGGCGCCGTACCTGGTGAAGAGCGGGCCGTCCGCGTAGCGCAGGTCGCTGAGGATGTACGGGCCCTCGACGCTGTGGAGGATCTCGTTGAGCTCCTTGAGGACGAGCTCGAGCTGGGCGTCGTCCGTCGGGTAGATCGTCACCAGCTTGCCGCTCGACCCACGGGGAGCGGCCTTCGAGTTGACCATCACCAGGACGGCCTCGTTGCGCAGGAACTTGAAGGCGATACCGCGTGGGACGCAGTACTCCCAGACCGCCTCGAGGGTGCGCTCGACATCTTGCAGGCGGGCGGACACGTGGATCTTCCAGCCCTGCTTGGCGAGCTCCAGGTCCTCGGGCGCGTAGTGCATCCACTGCTCGCCCGGCACGTGCTGCCAGTGCTCCGGCACCGGTCGCTGCGTGATCGCGAAGTCCGGGTGCTGAGCGCCGCGGTTGGCCGGCGTCTCGTAGAACCGCCGATCCGCAAGGCAGTAGAACTCGTAACTCTCGTGCATGACTGTCCGACCCCCCTTTCGTGGTGCCCAGCCACATCTTGGGCGGCACCCGAGGGACCGGCGTAGTGCACGATGTCATCACTCTCGTGTGAAGAACACATGCACTACGAGTGAGTAGCTAAACACTCTTCGTTACCGCACCGCGCATTCTGAGCGTGATTCCCCCCGTTACAACATGTCAATCCGTCCCGAACCCATCACAACCCGTAACCCCACCCGAGGTGCGTCGTACCGCGATCCTCCCCGCGCACGCGTATGCGGCCGCTTCCTTCGTCGCGCCGCTCCTCAGCGCGCCCGCTCCGCGAGCTCCCACCCGCCCTGTAGCGACTGCTCAGCCGGTGACCCTCATCGATCGGGCTGTGTTGACGGGCAACTGTGGTTCCCACGCGCGTTACGCAGCGCTTCCGTCGTCGCGGCGCTCCTCAGCGCACCCGCTCAGCGTGCTCCCGCCCCGCTCCGGGATGGGTTGTACCTCGTCCGTGCCCGGGCCACCTTGAGCCCCCACCAACCACTTCACCCCGTCCCAAACGGTTGGCGCGAACCCAAAGACAGCCGCCGGCGATCTGCGAGCTCCCGCTCGCGGGCGACTGCGACGCAGCTGCGCGACGCCCTCGTGTCGATGGCTTACATCGATTGCCCGGAAGCCCGGCGTGGGGTCGGGCGAGTAGCGCGGTGTGCCGCGCCGTCGGTTGCTTGGGTCGCTTGTGTCTGGGTGTCCTGTGCCGCGGGCAGGACGGCGGCCGGATCGGATTGCTCGAGTTTGGTGGACAAATCGCCGATCGAGGTCTCGGTCACCCTGAAGAGGTACTGGAACTGGTTGGTCTGCTTGGCCGGCGAGCCGTCGATCATTTCTTCGTGCAGATGCCGTGCCAGGTCGGCTGTGCGGTCTTCGGTCGACCGGTCCCTGTCCGGTTCGCCAATGATCCGGACAGGCTCCGGCACCCTCGACTCGGGGTCGGCGACAGACTTCGCCTCCGAAGTGACCTTCTCGAAACCGGCGCGCAGGCCGGCGAGGTCGTCCACGCGGCTCTGGAGAGCGGTCTGCAGCCGATCGAACTGCGGGCGCAGGGCTTCGTTGGCCGTGCCGGCGGCGTCGCTGAGCGTCTCTCGGGCACTCCGTAGCTGCTCCTCCAGCGGCTTGAACGCCTGTGCGGCCCCTTCCATCCGCTCTCCCCAGTCGCCGACGGTCTCGCGGAGGTGCTGCGTTGCCCGCTCGCCGGCTACGTGCGTGCCCGCCACGATCTCGGCACGAGTGGTAGCCACTGCCTCGTGGAGCTCTTCCTCGGTGGGCGCCTGCGTTCCGATCTCGGTCAAGCCACCGCGCACAGAGGCGACGGTGTCTCGGGCGGTGTCGATCGCCTTGACGAGTGCTTGCTTGTCCCGCGCGGCCTGCTCCGCGGCGGCTGACTTCGCCGCGGCCTCCTTCTCAGGCTCGGCCTGAGGCTGCTGTGTCGTCGTCTGTTCCAGGTCCGCGATCGGAGCGCGCCGCGGAGGACTACCCACACCGCTCATTGCGACCCTCATGACACGCCCGAGTTCAACATCGTCTTCCTGCGCCACGTGTACACCCACTCGGTAGTGATGGGATGGTCAGTCCCGAACCCTAGGTGGACGAAGGGGCCACGCCTGGCGATACCGGATAGGTGTGGACCTCGGTGGCTTTGAGGGTGGCGTGGAGGTGTTGGGCGGGGGAGAGGTGGAGGTCGGCGACGGCCGCTGGGGTGATGTCGGCCAGTAGGTCGGCGGGGCCGGTGGGGGAGGCGTCCAGGCGGACTCTGACCGTGTGGGCGTGCTGTTCGATGCCGGTGACAACCGCCGGCCAGGTGTTGCGCGGGCTGCCGGATGGGAGGTCGGGATACAAGCTGACCGCGGTGGGCGGGAACGCGACGTGGACGCCACCAATCGCCGGTTCGGCCAAGGTGATCTTGCTGCCGTCGTTCAGTACGACTGTGGTGCCGGACGCCGTGCCTCGGTAGAGGTTCAGACCGACCAGCTGGGCCACGTAGTCGGTGCGTGGCCGGCGGGCCACCTCGGTTGGTTTGCCTTCCTGCACCACCTTGCCGTTCTCGATGATGACCAGACGGTCGGCCAGGACCATCGCGTCCAGCGGGTCGTGGGTGACCAACAGAGTGTGGCCTTCGAAGCGGTCCAGGTGCTGGCCCAGTTCGGCGCGGACGTGCAGCGTCGTACTGGCGTCCAACGCGGCCAATGGCTCGTCCAGCAACAGGAGGTCGGGCTCGGTGGCCAGAGCTCTCGCCAGTGCGACGCGTTGGGCTTGACCGCCGGACAGTGCGCGGGGCCGTGAGCGCGCGTATTCGGACAGGCCGACGATCTCGAGCCAGCGGGCGGCTTCGCGGCGTGCTGTGGGTTTGTCGACGCCCCGAGCGCGGAGACCGAACGCCACGTTCTCCAAGCAGCTCAGGTGGTTGAACAGCAGGTAGTCCTGGAAGACCACGCCGATCGGCCGCTGGTCAGGGGTGCTGAATGTACGTGGTGGTTCGTCCCAGACGGTGGAGTCCAGTGCGATGCGTCCGCCGTCCAACGCGAGCAGTCCGGCGATCGCACGGAGCGCAGTGGTCTTGCCAGCACCATTAGGGCCCAGAAGGGCTACTACCTCACCCGGCTCGACAGTCAGGTCCAGCGACAGGTCGAAGGAGCCCCGGCTCACGCGAAGGTCGGCGTACAGAGTCATCGGAGCCCACTGATCCAGCGCTCGCGGAGAGACGCCAGTACGACGACGGACACGAACAGGAGCACCAGACTCAGTACGACGGCCACGTCGGGATCGGTCTCCAACGCCAGATAGACAGCCAGCGGCATAGTCGTCGTACGGCCCGGGAAGTTGCCGGCGAACGTGATGGTGGCGCCGAACTCGCCCAGTGCGCGTGCCCAGCACAGCACCGTCCCGGCCACGATGCCCGGTGCGATCGACGGGAGCGTTACGCGCCGGAACGTCATCCACCGACCCGCACCGAGTGTTGCGGCCGCCTCCTCGTACCGCGGGTCGGCCGCGCGCAATGCACCCTCCACCGAGATCACCAGGAACGGCATGGCCACAAAGGCCTCCGCCACGATCACTCCGGCGGTTGTGAACGGCAGCGAGATCCCGAACCACGTGTCGAGGTGCTGACCGATCAGACCGCGTCGCCCGAGCACCAGGAGCAGCGCCACGCCACCCACCACCGGCGGCAGCACCAGCGGCACCGTTACGAACGCTCGGATGACACTCCGCCCCGGCAGGCCGCCACGAGCGAGCAACCAGGCCAGTGGGACGCCCAGCACCAGACAGACCGCAGTAGCAGCGGTCGCGCACACCAGAGACAGCCTCAGCGCCTGCCAGACGTCAGCACTGAACAGTCGAGAAGGCAAGGTCGACCACGGAGCCTTCGCGAGCAGACCGACGACTGGGACGAGCAGAAACGCCAGACCGAGTAGTGCAGGCAGCAGGAGTACGAGAGGCAGTCGCCCGCTCGTACTCCTGCCACGACGACTCACGGTGCGGTGAATCCAGCTGCGGTGAGGACGGTCTTGCCCTTGTCGGACAGGACGTAGTCGACGAACGCCTTGGCGCCGTCAGCGTTCGGAGCCTTGGTCAGCGTGGCGATCGGGTACTCGTTGACCGCCTCCTTCGCCTCGGGGAACTCGATGCCCTCGACCTTGTCCTTCGCGGACAGTACGTCGGTCTTGTACACCAGCGCCGCGTCGACCTCACCCAGGCTGACCTTGGTGAGCGCCGCCTTCACGTCCTGCTCGAGGCTGTCCGGCTTGGCGGTGATCCCGGCCGCCTTGAAGACCTTCTCGGCCGCCGCGCCACACGGCACCTGCGGCGCGCAGATCGCGATCTTCTTGCTCTCGTCGGCGAAGTCCTTGATGCCGGTGATCTTGCCCGGGTTGCCCTTCGGTACGGCGATCTCCAGCGTGTTCGTCACGAACGTCGTCGGCGTGTTCTTGTCCTTCACGTCGTCCATGTTCTTCGGCGCCGCGGAGGCGAACACGTCGGCGGGCGCACCCTCGTTGATCTGCTTCGCGAGCGCCGAACTGCCGGCGAAGTTGAAGGTCACCTTCACGCCGGGGTGCGCGGCCTCGAAGTCCTTGCCCAGCTGGGTGAACGTGCCGGTCAGCGACGCGGCGGCGAACACCTGGACCTGGCCCGACAAGGTCGGCGTACCCGAGCTGCTCGGGGAGGACGACGACCCGGCCGGGGAGTCGCTGCCACACCCCGCCAGGGCGAGCGCTGCGACGGCGGCGAGGGCGGCGAGGGCGGCGAACGCGGCACGGCGGAACATCAGGCCTCCGGGATTTCGACGACGACATGGGTGGACTTGATCGACGCGACGGCCACCACACCGGGCTCCAGCCCGAGCTCGTCGGCGGCCTCGCGACTCATCAGCGACACGACGCGGAACGGCCCGGCCTGCATCTCGACCTGGGCCATCACACCGTCCTTGAGGACGCGGGTGACGATCCCGCGCATCCGGTTGCGCGCCGACGCGGCCGTGGTGGCGCCAGGCTCCGGCGAGTCCGCCAGCTCCTGGGCGAACGCGGCGAGCGCTCCCCCGTCGACGGCCATCCGGCCGCCCTCCTGTTTGGACTGCAGCCGGCCCTGGTCGATCCAGCGACGCACCGTGTCGTCACTGACCCCGAGGAGCGCGGCCGCCTCACTGACCCGCAAGTTCGGCACGGTAGACAGCATACTTCCGCAGATACGGATTCATGCCAGCTTTTCCACAGTCACGAAGAGGTGACGGAAAGTGCCCACGAATCCTCGTAAGTTAAGGGTATGAGCACATCGGGGATGCGGGACTACCTGGACGGGCCGCACAAGGCGGCGCGGGATGTCGTGCGGGCCGAGTTGGCCGCGCACGCCGAGATGGCCGACCTGGCGGTGCGGCTGCCGCGGGACGAGTATCGGGACAAGGTGCTCGAGCTGCTGCTGGAATCGGCGGCGGACGGGCTGCCCGCCCGTGGGTACCCGAAGGAGTATGGCGGCGCGGCGGACCTCGGTGGGTTCATCGCGGGGTTCGAGACGCTCGCCTTCGGTGACCTGTCGCTGATGGTCAAGGCGGGTGTGCAGTTCGGGCTGTTCGCGGGTGCGATCCAGCATCTCGGGACCGAGCAGCACCACGAGCGGTACCTCGCGGACGCGGTCAGCGGGCGGCTGCTCGGGTGCTTCGCGATGACCGAGACCGGCCACGGGTCGAATGTGCAGGCCCTCGGCACCACGGCGACGTACGACGCCTCGACGGACGAGTTCGTCGTCCACACACCGACCGAGGCGGCGCGGAAGGACTACATCGGCAACGCGGCGCGCCATGGGCGGATGGCAGCCGTGTTCGCGCAACTGGTCGTCCGTGGCGAGACCCACGGCGTGCACTGCCTGCTGGTGCCGATCCGCGACGACGACGGTGCGGCGCTGCCGGGCGTCACGCTGACCGATTGCGGGCCGAAGCTCGGGCTCAACGGTGTCGACAACGGTCGCATCGTGTTCGACCAGGTCCGAGTGCCCCGCGCCGCTCTGCTCGACAGATACGCGCAGGTCGATGCTGACGGCAACTACACGAGTCCGATCGAGAACCCGGACCGGCGCTTCTTCACCATGCTCGGGACGCTCGTCCAGGGACGGGTCTCGGTCGGCGGCGCGGCGATCAACGCCAGCAAGGTCGCCCTGACGATCGCGATCAGGTACGCCGCTCAGCGCCGCCAGTTCGGCGCCCCGGGGAGTGCTGACGAGGCACTGCTCCTCGACTACCGGATGCATCAGCGACGACTGCTGCCGCTGCTCGCCCGGACCTATGCGCTGCACTTCGCGCAGGCGGAGCTGGTCGAGGAGTTCGCCCGGGTGTTCACCGACGACCGCGACGAACACGACCGCCGCGCACTGGAGGCGCAGGCCGCCGGGACGAAGGCGCTCGGCACCTGGCATGCGACCGAGACGATCCAGACCTGCCGCGAGGCGTGCGGCGGCGCCGGCTACCTCGCGGAGAACCGGCTGGCGACGCTGAAGGCCGACACCGACGTGTTCACCACGTTCGAGGGCGACAACACGGTCCTCCTGCAGCTCGTCGCGAAGGGTCTGCTCACCGACTACCGCGAGTCGTTCGGCAAGCTGGACCCACTCGGTACGGCGCGGTTCGTCACAGCGCAGGCGGTGGAGATCGCGGTCGAGAAGGCGGCACTGCGTCCGTTGATCGAGCGGCTGCGCGACGCCGTACCGAATCGGAGTGAGACGGCGGATCCGGATGCGGGGTTGCGGGACGACGACTACCACTCGGGGCTGCTCCGGTTCCGGGAGGAGCACATGTTGTCCGGGGTGGCGCGGCGGTTGAAGGGCGGCGTCGATGCGGGCGACGAGCCGTTCGACGTGTTCAACCGGTGCCAGGACCACGTGATCGCGGCTGGGCGGGCGCATGTCGACCGGGTCGTCCTGGAGGCGTTCCAGTCCGCTGTGCGGAACGCGCCGGCTGACATCCGGCCGCTGTTGCAGGACGTGTACGACCTGCACGCGCTGGTGACGATCGAGTCGGAACGCGCGTGGTACCTCGAGCACGGGCGGCTGTCGCCGGGCCGGTCGAAGGCGATCACGGCGCTGGTCAACGAGATGTGCGCGACCGTCCGGCCGGCGGCGTTGGAGCTCGTCGACGCATTCGGCGTACCGGGCGCGGCAGTGGAGGTGCCGATGGTTGTACCGTCGCAGCATGAGTGAGCCGATCGAACCCGCGTCGGCCGCCGAGGCCGCCCGTGAACTTGCCCGGGTGTTGCTGGAGCAGGCCGACGCTCTGGACCTGCACGACTTGCGGGCCACCGGCGCGATCGAGAACGTCCGGGTCCAGTCCCGGGCGCTCGCGGACGCCGTCCACGAACGGGGGTGGGGTGACATCTTCCTCGGGATCGACTCGTACGACCCCGACGAACTGGACGACCTGCCGCTCGGGCCGGACGACTTCGACGATCCCGCGGACTATCGGGAGATCGTCGAGAGTGGCCTGGACGACCTCGAGGAGCTCGAGGAGCCGCTGCTGCCGGAGAACGGGGTCCGGCTCAGCTACCAGGCGCGTTACGACTACGTGGTGACCGACCCGGAAGCCTTCGTGCGGTACGTGCGGAGTCGGGCCGACGAGGCCCAGAACGACGACGTGGTCGACGACATCGAGGACGCGCAGTCCGCGTTCGAGCTGCTGTGCTACCTCGACGGACTGGGCTCGAAGGAGTACGAGTCGTTCGGGCTGGTCCCGGGCGGTGGCGAGGAATCCCACAAGGTCGTCAAGTTCTCGCTGTGGGACCTGGACCCGACTCGCCGCGACGACACCTACCCGTACTGACAGCGAGCCCCCCACAAACGAGCACCCGGCAACGAGAGCTTCCTCGCTGTACTGGTCCCCAGCAGCACCAGTACAGCGAGGAAGACTCCAAGAGAAACGCCGACCGTGCCGGGCGTTGGTCGCCACCTCACTGGCGACCAACACCCCACCGACACGGCCGGCGTCCTGCTGTTGCCCCGAGAGGGCATGGCCCGAAGGAGGGTGGCCCGAGTCTCATTCCGCGGCCGGCAGGGGAGGTACAGTCCGGTCGCGGACGGGAATCCCTGGAACCACCTGGACCCAGTGCCGGCGACCCGTCCGTCGCCGACAACTGAACGTTGTCACGCAGGCCTACTGGCCGGGAACTCCCGGGATCAAACATTTGCATTGCCTTTGAAGTAGGCAACGCTGAGTAAAAGGTCCTTCACTTTCCGTAGAGACGTTGCCTGCTGCAACAACTACCGACGGCCGGAATAGTCCGATCCTCAACAACTTTCGGCCGGTTTGCTTACGTGAGCTCGAGTGCCGGGCGGCTCGGAACCTCGCCGTACGTCGTGGTGCGCTGCCGGGCCGGGCGGCCTGCGGCGTCCGCCATCGCGGTGAGTTCGGCGATCGACTTGCGGCTGCCGTGCTTGGAGCCCGCCATCCGGCTGATCGTCTCCTCCATCAGCGTGCCGCCGATGTCGTTGACGCCACCGTTCAGCACCGCGACGCAGCCGTCGACGCCGAGTTTCACCCACGAACACTGGATGTTGTCGATCCGCCCGTGCAGCATGATCCGCGCCATCGCGTGCACCGCACGGTTCTCGTCGTACGTCGGACCCGGCCGGGCGACGCCGGCCAGATAGATCGGCGAGTTCTGGTGGATGAACGGGAGCAGCACGAATTCGGTGAAGCCGCCGGTCTGGTCCTGCACCGCGGCGATCGTTCGCAGGTGCTGGACCCAGTGGTGCGGTGCGTCCACGTGGCCGTACATCATCGTCGAGCTGGACGGCAGACCGACCTTGTGCGCGGTGCTGATCACCTCGATCCAGCTTGCCGTCGGCAACTTTCCCTTGGTGAGGATCCAGCGCACGTCGTCGTCGAGGATTTCCGCGGCGGTGCCCGGGACGCTGTCCAGGCCGGCCTCCTTGACCGAGATCAGGAACTCCTCGATCGACAGACCGGTGCGGACCGAGCCGTTCACGATCTCCATCGGCGAGTACGCGTGGACGTGCATGTCCGGGACCCGGTCCTTGACCGCGCGGACCAGGTCGGCGTACGCCGTTCCCGGCAGGTCGGGGTGGATCCCGCCCTGCATGCAGACCTCGGTCGCGCCGATCACCCAGGCCTCCTCGGCGCGCTGGCCGACCTCGTCCATCGACAACGAGTAGGCGTCGGCGTCGGTCCGGCGCTGCGCGAACGCGCAGAAACGGCAGCCGGTGTAGCAGACGTTGGTGAAGTTGATGTTCCGGTTCACGACATAGGTGACGTCGTCACCGACCGTTGCCTTGCGCAAGTTGTCGGCGATCCGCGCGAGCTCGTCCAGGGCCGGCCCGGTCACGGTCATCAGCGTCAACGCCTGCGCGTCCGACAGGCCCGCGGGATCCCGCTCGGCAGCGGCGAGCGCCGCCTTCACCTCGGCGGAAATCCGCTCGGGGGAGGTGGTGCCTGCCGCTCCGGTCCCGCCGGCTGTTGCCTCGGCCGCGCGCCGCGCCGCGACGTCCTCGCGCAGCACGTCCCAGTCGCCGTACGCCGCGTCGAAGTCCGAGCGGGTCTCGGTACGGCGGCCCTCGGTGTCGATCGCGGTGTGCAGGTCGGTGCGCCCGACGCTGTCCCATCCGCCGTCCGGCTCCTGCCACGGCAGCCCGACGGGCATGGCGTCCTCGTTGGCCAGCCCGGTTTCCGGGTCGAGCAGCGCCTCCACGTGGGAGATCAGCCGCGGGTCGAGCCACGGCTCCCGCAGGTACTCCGGGTGCGCGGTCAGACGCTCGCGCAGGACGAATCCCGCATCGGCGGTGACCTTGACGAGGTCGTCGATCTGGGGCCACGGGCGTTCCGGGTTCACGTGGTCAGGCGTCAGCGGCGAGACTCCGCCGAAGTCGTCGATCCCCGCGTCGAGAAGCGCGCGGCACTCGGCCAGGTCGACCAGGTTCGGCGGCGCCTGGACGCGGACCCGCGGTCCGAGCACGATCCGGGTGACGGCGATCGCGGCCAGCCACTCGTCCAGCGGAACATCGGCGTCGTTCCGCATCGCAGTGTCTGGCTTCACCCGGAAACCCTGGATGATCAGTTCCTGGATGCCGTTGTACTGCCGCGCGATTTTCCGCAGCGCGAAGATCGAGTCGGAACGTTCCGCCAGCGTTTCCCCGATGCCGATCAGCAGTCCGGTCGTGAACGGGACGTTGGACCGTCCGGCGTCCTCCAGCACCCGCAGGCGCACCGCCGGGTCCTTGTCCGGCGACCCGAAATGCGGCTGCCCCTTCTCCTCGAACAACCGCCGCGACGTGGTCTCGAGCATCATCCCCATGCTCGGCGCGACCGGCTTCAACCGCTGCAGGTCCTGCCAGGACATGACGCCCGGGTTCAGGTGCGGGAGCAGGCCGGTCTCCTCGAGCACCCGGATCGCCATCGCCCGGACGTAGTCGAGCGTGCTGTCGTACCCGGCCTCCTCCAGCCACGTCCGCGCCGCGTCCCACCGGTCCTCGGGCGCGTCGCCCAGCGTGAACAGGGCCTCCTTGCAGCCGAGCGCCGCTCCTTGCCGCGCGATCTCCAGCACCTCGTCCGGCGAGAGGTACGGCGCGTGCACCCGGCCGGGCGTGGTCGCGAACGTGCAGTAGTGGCAGCGGTCCCGGCACAGCCGGGTCAGTGGGATGAAGACCTTCTTCGAGTACGTGACGACGCCGGGTCGGCCGGCGTCGGCCAGGCCCTGGTCGCGGACCCGGGCCGCGGTCGCCATCAGAGCGGTCAGCGCGTCGCCGCTCGCGCCGAGCAGCACCTCCGCTTCCGCCGCGTCGAGGGTCTTGCCGTCGGCTGCGCGCTTGAGTGCGCGGCGCATCGCCGTACCGATTTCTGCTGCGTTTTCCGAAGGGGCCACGGAATCCGAGCCTAAGTCGCGGAAACCGGTCGATCTCGCGATTCCGGAGACCAAAATCAATCCGTACAGACGTCCTGATAGTTTGCTGTTCGTGCAGGTCAGCCGGGGTGCCGACGGTCGCCGGGTCCGTGGTGAGCAGCGCCGGAACGAACTGCTCGCGGCGACCCTGGCCGTGATCGAACGCGACGGAGTCGCAGGTGTGAGCCACCGTGCGGTGGCCGCGGTTGCCGACGTTTCCGTCGCGTCGATCACCTATCACTTTCCGACACTGGACGATCTGCTGATTTCCGCGTTGCGGTCCGCCGCGGAGGACCTCGCCGTCGAGTTGCACGGTCGGGGGAGCGAGCTCGGCGCGCGACCGGCCGACGAGCTGGCGCGGCTGATCGAGCACAGCGTCGTACGACGGCGCGGGCGGACGCTGGCGCTCTACGAGCTGTACCTGTACGCCGCTCGGCGGCCGGAACTGCGGGAGACGGCCGGGGCGTGGCTTGAGCCGCTGACGGAGATCGCACGAACCTTCACTGGCGATCCGGTGAAGGCGCGACTGCTGGTCGCCGCGCTCGACGGGTTGCTCATGCAGGCGCTGATCGGCGCGCGCGAGGTCGACCGGGGAGACTTCGCTGCCCTGCTCGAGGTGCTGCGGTAGAGCGCGGGAGACCTCGCCGCGGCGCTTGAGGTAGCGCGCGAGCTACCCACGGCCGGGTGTGCGGGCCAGAGTCAGCCGCGCTCGTAGCCGGTTGGCTGGGCACATGCTGAGGTTGTCTGTCGGGGCGCTGCGGACCAGGTGGCAGCTGTTCGCCGGCGCCGTGGTCGCTGTCGCGCTCGGGGTCGGGTTGGTCCAGTCGGGTCTGCAGATGCTGGCCGCCACCGACCGGCCGGTGCTGCCTGCCGGGTTGTCGGCGTACGACCGCGCCAGGGTCCGGGAGGGGTACGTTGGCGCGGCGACGCTGCTCGGGATGTCGGTCATGCTCGCGATGTTCCTGAGCGTGTTCATCGTCAGCACGACGTTCGGGTTCATGACCGTGCAGCGCCGGCGGGAGTTCGGACTGCTGCGGCTGGTCGGGGCGCAGCGGGGCTACCTCTGTCTCATGGTGGTGACCGAGGCAGGTCTCCTCGGGATCGTCGGCAGTGTGGTCGGGCTGCCGCTCGGCGCGCTCGCGACCTGGGCGCAGTCGTGGTTGCTCATCCGGTTGGGAATGCTGCCGAGCTGGTTCGATGCGCCGTGGGATCAGGGCGCGGTCTGGGCGGCAATGCTGGTCGGCGTGTGTACGGCGCTGGCCGGGGTACTCGCCGCGGCCTGGCGGGCGTCGCGGGTGAACGCGCTGGAGGCGGTCGTCGAGGGGCGGGCCGCGCGGCAGGTGATGACGGCCTGGCGATGGTTCTGGGGGCTGTCGGCCGCGTTCTGCACGGTCGTGCTGGTGATCGCGGCACAGGCGGCGCGGGATCTCGTGGCCGGGTTGATGATCGGTCTCGTCGTGATGATCAGCGGTTCCGTGGCGTTGAGCCAGCTGAGCCCGGTCGTCGTACCGCTGGTCGGTCGCGTTCCCGCGCTCGTTGTTCGAGGCAACTTGATCGCGGACCTCGCGCGAGCCGGCGTCCTGCACGCGGTACGCCGGAGCGCGGCGACCGCGGCGCCGTTGATCGTGCTCGTCGGGCTGGTGATCGGGTTGTGGGGAACGTTCGGGTCCCTGGCGAAAGCGGTCGGGGTCGAGCAGGAACGGTTGATCACGGCGGATGTCGTGGTCGACCATGTGGTCGCGCCGGGTCCGGAAATCGTCGTCGCCTCGGCGCAGACCGCCGTTCCGATCGCCATCACGCGCGGAAGGAAAACGGTGTACTCCGAGGCGATCGGGATCGATCCGGTGGCGTACCAGCAGACGCACAAACTGCGGCCGCGGAAGGGTTCGCTGGATCGCCTCGCCGGCCGGACGATCGCGATCGGGCCGGGGATGGCGGTCGAGGGGTACAAGCTCGGGTCGACGCTCACGGTTGCGCTCGGCAACAGAAAGATCGCGGTGCGGGTCGTGGCGATCATGCCGGAAACACTCGATGTCAGCGAGAACTTCTTCATTCCGCGGAGTCTGCTGCCGGCCGGCGGGCGGACCGAGACACTGGTGAAGCTGGCGCCGGGCGCGACGATGGACGGCCAGTCGGTCGAGGAGTGGGCGGCCGCGCGTGGTGAGGTGCAGCAGCGCAGCAACTCGGGGCTGTTCGCCGCGCTGATGGGCCTGGCCGGAATCTTCACCGCGGTGGCGGTCGTCAACGCGGTCGTGATGTCGACGGCCGATCGGCGGCGCGAGTTCACGCTGGCACGGATGGCGGGGTTGACCCGCGGTCAGGTGGTGACGGTCGCTTTGGTGGAGTCCGGGACCGTTGTGGTGGTCGGTGTCCTGCTCGGCGGGCTGGTCGCCGGGGCCGCGCTGGCCGGGATCGCCGCAGGCCCGTACGGCCTTGCGGCATTGGCGATTCCGTGGGGGTTGCTCGGTCTGATCTTCGGTGCTGCCCTGATGGTAGTCGGGCTGGCGGCAGCGCTCACTGCCTATCGCGCCACGTCTCACCGGCTCGGCACATACTGAGCATGATCACGTGGTGGAACGGCCTGATCAGGTTGTAGTAGAACCGCCCCGCGGGCCGCAGGAACTGGATCAGGGTCACGACCTTGAACGTCGCGGGCCGCTCGTTGTCGGTGAAGAACGCGAGGTACCCGTCGAGGTGGTTGTCGGAGATCTTCAGCAACAGGTAGCGGTCCTCCTCGCCGCGCACGACGGTGAAGAACGCGTCCTTCTCGCCCGGAGTGAAGCTCACCGTTTCCGGTCGCAGTTTCCGCGTTTCCGGAATGCCGGTGGTCTCGAGCCGGAGTACCGCGGCCACGGCCATCCGAACGGCGAACAAGGCCTTGACCCACAGCGGACTGTGGCCCAGTGCGCCCGCGATGAACTCCCGTAGCGTCACGTCGCCGTGCGCCGTTTTCACGTCCATCTCGTCCACAACCGGCACCAGATCGTCGAGCTCGTGCAGAGTGGTCGGCATGCGCGCTCCTCTAGTCGATGAGGCGGAGCGTCAGGTCGTAGATCTCCCGCAGCCCCTCGTGGTCGATCGGTGGCAGCACCTGCTCGGCCCCGATCAGGATCAGGTACAGCAACTGCGCGAACCGGTCCGGATCCACGTCCGCGTCCAGCCCACGACACAACTTCTTCAGGTACTCCGTCCGCGCCACGTCCACCCGCTGCTGAGCCGCGCGTACGACGGCATCCTGCAGCGCCCACGCCCGTACGGCGATCTCCAGTGCAGCGTTGTCCGGATCGGCCAGGACCAGCCGCAGCAGGTGCCGGAGCTTGTCAGCCGGGGGCGCGTCGTCGGCATCGATGACGTCGATCAGGCGGGTCGTGTACTGCGCCTCGAAGTGCTCCAGCAGCGCGGTCTTGAACCCGCTCGCACTCTTGAAGTGGTGGTAGTACGAGCCCTTCGTCACCCCGAGCTCGGCGGTCAACCGCTCGATAGTCACCGCCGGCGCCCCCTCGGCCGCCAACAGTTCGAGTCCCGCGTCCAACCACTCCACCCGCTTCACCACGCTCAAAACATACCATACCGTTTGGTATGGTCGACAGTCATCGCGAGACCGCGACCGGAGCGCCGAGGCGGGCGGACCTGCAGCACTCACCAACTGTCCCGGTCGGACCGGCCGTACGCGGGTGGCGCGCTCTGCGACCTGCACCGCGCAGCGTTGGTGAGTGCCGGAGATCCGGCGCCGAGTCCCGCGGACGAGCCGGCCGGCGACCGCACCGCGCGGCAACCGCACCGCGCGACGACCGCACGACGCGACGACCGCACCGCGCGACGACCGCACCGCCCGCGGCGGGGCGGACCTGCAGCACTCACCAACCGTCGCGGCCCGACCGGCCGTACGCGGGAGATGAGCTCTGCGAGCTGCGTCGGAACGAGTTGGTGAGTGGTGGAGGTCCGGTGTCCAGTCCCGCCGATCGAGGTGGCCGCGGTCGGGGAAGGGACGGGGCGGGTCAGGTGAGGTGTGGGGTGATGGGGGTGCCGTTGAGTTCGACTGTGTGGATGGGGGCTTGGCCTTCGCGGATGGTGAGTTCGTGGGTGGTGGTGTTGAAGGTGCCGAAGGCGTTGCCGGTGGACCAGAAGAGTTGTTCGGCGTCGGGTTGGCGGGGTGCGAAGCGGAGGGTGCCGGTGCGGGCGTCGTAGTCGAAGCCGGTGAGCGCGATGACGGCGCCCCAGCTGGCCATGGCGCGGGCGTAGTGGTGGCCGCACTCGGCTTCGTCGAAGGGGTTGCGGCGTTCGCCGTCGTAGCGGTTGCGGATGTCGGTGATGACCGCCAGGCCTTCGTCGACGAGGCCCTCGGTGATGAGGCCGACGGCGAGGATGTGTTCGAAGCCCGTCATGACCTCGGTGAAGTAGGGGAACGGGCGCTCGGGGCGGTTGCCGCGCGGGTAGCTGCACATCAGTACGGCGGATTCGTCGTCGCCGAGCACGTAACTGCGCATGTGGTTGAAATGACCCGTGAACCCGGACAGCCCGTTGTGCTTCAGGATGCTGCGCAGCGTCGTACGGACGCGGTCCTCGTCGAGCAATGTGCCGAGCTGGGTCAGCCGGGCGAGGTGTTGCCCGACGAGTTGGTCGACCAGGCAGCCGTCGCCGAGTTGCAGCACGGGATGGGTCGGATCGGCGGCGCCCATCGTCTCGCGCAGCCCCGCGGCCATGTCGTCAGCTGATGCCGGCGGTCGGATCTCGTGCCGGTAGTACTCGCCGTTGAACAGGTTCGCGTCCATCCACGCGCTGCCGTGCTCGAACAACTTCCGGCACTCGTCGGCGAGGTCGTCGCCGAGGTACGTCGCCATTTCCTCGCAGGCCCGTAGCGCGGCCAGGTACCACGACTGCATCTGCGGGTTCGGACCGTAGTACTCGACGTCCATGGTGTTGTGCTGGCAGCCCTCCATGACGCCGTCACGGTCCGCATCCCAGCCGCCGGGGATCCAGCAGAACTCGAGTGCGCGGCGAGCCGCAGGCCAGAGCGAGCGCAGCAGGTCGTCATCGCCGCTGAGCCGCCAGTCGCGGTACAGCTTGACGAGACAGCCGAGCTGCCCGTCCGCGGCCGCGACCTTCCAGTCGCGGGCGTTGGTCTCCAGCGGCAGGCCGACGCGGAAACTCATCAACCCGTTCTCGTCGGTCGCGTGGGCGAACTCGATCTCGCGGAGTGAGCGCGCGATCTCACCGAAGAGGAACGGCGTGGCCTGCTCGTAGTTCCACACGTGCGTGCAGTTTCCGAAACAGCTGCCCTCGTGGTCGGAACATCCCTCCCAGCCGAAGAAACGTCCGTCCGGGGTGCGGAAAACGGTTTGCGTGCGGAGCGTGCTGAGGTTGAAGAGCGCGGCTTCCTTGACCTGTTCCGGCAGGTCGCTCGCCAGGAAATCGTTGACGAAAGCAACGGTGCGGCGTTCCAGGTCGGCGAGCTGCGGCGCGAACCGGGTCAGCGCGTCCCACGCATCGGCGTACAGCGTCGTGTAGTGGTTTCCGACAGTTTCCGATTTCTCCCACGCGCGCCGGTTCGGAAAATGCCAGGAAAGCAGAAACGTGAAGTGCTCGGTGGCACCCGGAGCGACGGTACGGCGGTCCGCGACGGAGGCGACCGGTGTCGGCGACTCGCTCTCGCGGTCGTCGAGCCGGCCGTCGGCGGTGAAGTCGTCCCAGAAATCGAGCAGGCTGTCGCCCCAGGTGCGATCGGCCCAGCCGGTCCGCCGGGAGACATCCTGTCCGTCGAGGACCGCGAGCGCCATCGATCCGAACTGTTCGGCCTCGGGATCAACACCACGACTACGAAGCAGCACGCCTACCGACCGACCGGGCTCACCCTCGGAAAGCGTGTTGTAGTTTCCGGCGGCTACGTCGGTGGTGCCGTCGCGGCCGATGAAGTTCTGAAGCGCGCCGGCGACGGAAACGGTCTGGATTTCCGTGCCGTGGTTGGTCACCGCGAACCGGAGTACGGCAACGGGCCAGGAGCTCGCGGCCACGTCCGTGGGGACGAAGGGGTTGAACGCCTCCAAGTCGACGGAAACCGGAACGTCGGTATCGCGGAGCTCGAGGCGCCCGAACGGATACGCGGTGGCGAACGTCGCGTCCCGGAAACGCGGAAGACCGTGATTCTGCGCGCCGCTGCCGTGCGCGCCCTCGTACTCGCTGAGATCCAGCGGGCCTTCCACCGCGCGGGCTGTCACGGCACCCGACGGCGACTCGGTACGGATCGCGAAGAACGCCGTACCGGGGCGGAATCCTTTCGCTGGGCGGTTCACGATCTCCCAGTCGCGGAGGTTGCCGCGGCCGCCGAGGCTGACCGTTCCGGTGCCGATGCCGCCGAGCGGCAGGGCGATCCGGCGGAGCTGGCGGCCGGTGTACGTGCGCAGGGTGGGCCAGGTCGTCATACTCATCGACCCTAAACGCGAAGACCCGCCGGAGAAATCGATCTCCGGCGGGTCGGGTAGACCAATCAGGCCAATCCGGCCGATCAGGCGCTGGCCTCGGCCGATCAGGCGTCGGCGACGGTGAGCGCCTCGGCCTCGACCTCCGAGTGGTTGGCGGGGACCCGCAGGTGTGCCAGCGGCTTCCACCCCGTGGCCAGTACGCCGACCGCGAGCAGCACCGCGAACGCGCCGACGTAGAACGGCAGCTGGACGTTGACCTCCTCGCCGAGCTTCCCGGCCAGCCACGGCGCGACCGCACCGCCGGAGAACCGGACGAAGGAGTACGCCGCGGACGCCGTACCGCGCTCGACCGGGGCGGCACCCATCACGGCCTCGGTGATCAGCGTGTTGTTGATGCCCAGGAACAGCCCGGCCACGACCACACCGATCGCGAGCACCGGCTTGTGGTGCGCGTAGACGCCCATCACCGCGAGGTCGACGGCGAACAGGAACAGCACCGTCATCGCCACCGGAAGCGTACCGAACCTGCGCTGCAACCGCGGCGCCACGAACACCGACGTGAACGCCAGGCACAGACCCCAGCCGAAGAAGATCAGCCCGATCTCCCGCGCCGACATCGCCAGCGGGAACGGCGTGAAGGCGAGCAGCGTGAAGAACCCGAAGTTGTACAGCAGCGCGGTGACCGCGACCGTCGCGAGCGACCGGTGCCTGAGCGCCTTCAGCGGCTCGAGGATCGACGTACGACGGGCCTCGGGAGGTGACGCGGGGAGCAGGAACGCGGTCGCGGCGAGCGCGATCGTCATCAGGACGGCGACGCCGAAGAACGGGCCCCGCCACGAGATGGTGCCGAGCTCACCGCCGACCAGCGGGCCGGCCGCGATCCCGACGCCGAGGGCGGCTTCGTAGAGGATGATCGCCTCGGCGACCGAGCCGGCGGCCGAGTTCACGATGGTGGCGAGGGCGGTTGCGATGAACAGTGCGTTCCCGAGGCCCCAGCCGGCCCGGAAGGCGACGATCATGCCGATGCTGTTCGACAGGCCGGCCAGCGCGCTGAACACGACGATGATGGCCAGGCCGATGAGCAGGGTGCGCTTGGCGCCGATGCGGCTGGAGACCGCGCCGGTGATCAGCATCGCGACCCCGATGACCGCCATGTAGCTGGTGAACAGCAGCGAGACCTGGGACGGGCTCGCATGCAGTTGCTCGGCGATCGGCTTGAGGATCGGGTCCACCAGACCGATGCCCATGAAAGCGATCACGCAGGCGAACGCGACCGCCCAGACGGATTTGGGCTGCTTCAGGAACGACGAGTTGCTCACCGGGGCGTGTCCTCCAATGGCTCGAGGGTGAGAAGTTTGTGGATGACGGTGGCGGCGGCCTCCAGGGTGGCGAGGTCGTGCGCGGGGAGTTGGCCCAGATGGGCCGCGAGCGCGGCGCCGGCCTGGTTGCGCGCGTTGCGCAATTCGGCGAGACCCGCGTCGGTGAGGCTGATCAGGCTGGCGCGGGAGTCGGCGGGGTCGGCGCTGCGCCGTACCCAGCCCTGCTCCTCGAGCCGTTGCACGAGGTTGGACATGGTCGGCTGGGAACACCGGTCGGCCTTGGCCAGCTCACTGATCCGGGCCTGACCGAGCTCGTCGAGCCGCCCCAGCACCCGCATCGCGGCGTGCGGCAGCGTGTTCACGTTCCGGGTGGCGAGCCGCGACAACCTGGTCGATGCGACCACCAGCTGCTCACCGAGCTTGGTCAGATCCGTAGCAATCACACCCACAAATATACATAGCTTTGCTATGTATCTCCACAGAAGTGAACCAGCTCACGGCGGGCCGTGACGGCCTCAGGTGAAGACGTTGACGGCTCGGGCTACCACGAGGCCTACGACGGCCAGGGCGATCATCGACTGGAGGCCCATGGCGAACTTGGCCCACAGGGCCAGGGGCATCACGTCGGTGGGGCTGAAGGCGGTGGAGGTGGTCAGCCCGAGGTAGAGGTAGTCGCCGAACCCCGGGCGCCAGTTCGGCGGAGCGAGCTCCGGGCTGATCTGCTGTGTGAAGGCGAGGTCGAGGTACTGCGGCATTCGATGGGCGCGGTTGGCGGCGCCGCCGGCGTCGAGCTCCCAGTACAGCAGCGCGAACGAGAGCAGGTTCGACAACCACACGACGGCGCCGGCGATGAGCAACTTGCTCGGTGAGTTCGTCACCGACCCACCGTGGATCAGCGCCGCGACCAGCCGCACGGTCGACCCCAGCGCGTCCAGCACGAGCAACCCCGTGACCGTGATCGACACCCCGCGCAGGAACGACGACCGTTTGTCGATCCGCCCCGGGTCCCGCACGATCAGGACCGTCAGCAGCACGATCTCGACCACCGGCAGCACCCACAGCGGCAGCAGCCGTACGTCCTTGGGCCGAACCAGCGTCAGCAACATGGCTACCACCACGGCCGTCACACTCGGCCACCGTGGCTCTCCCCGCACAGGTCCGGAATCCCCACCCCGAAGACCACCCACGTTCACCACGGTACGCCCGCGGGCCGGCGGTCCGGGCGCCTCGGATCTCAGACGGGTACGGCGGGTGGCTCGGCCAGTGCGAAGACGCGGGCGAAGAGGCGGTCGAAGACTGCGAAACGGTCGAACTGCAGGGCGTAGGCGCGTGCACGTTGCTCCGCGGCAGACCGTTGTTCGGGGGTCCAGTCGCAGACGACCTCGTCGAGAACGGTTCGGAGGGCGGCCGGGTCGCGTTGCGGGACCAGGAGGGCCGTGTCACCGACGGCCTCGGGTACGCCGCCGGTCGCGCAGGTGATGACCGGACCGCCGCCGGCGAGGGCCTTCTCGACCAGCGCGATCCCGAACGTCTCCACGAACTCCGGCTGCTCGCGCGTCGGCAGCACGAACGCCGCGCTCCCGGCCATCAGCGCCGCCTTCTCCGCGTCGTCCACATCGGTCAATACCCGCACCCGCTCGCCCAGACCCGCTGCAGCCACGCGCGCCACCACCTCGTCTTCCTGCGGCCCACGCCCGGCCAGGACCAGCTGGACCCGCTCGGCCGACCGCGACCCGGCGTACGCGTCGATCAGGTCGTCGATCCCTTTCGCCGAGGCGATCCGCGAGAGGAACAGCACGTAGCCGTCGCGCGAAAGGCCACGCCTGGCAAGCGTTTCGTTGATCCTGTCATCGGTCAGCGACAGGTAGGGCCAGGAGTCGACCGCCGGGTACGAGATGGCGATCCGCTCCCGGCACCGCTGCGCGAACGTCGTACCGTGCATGCCGTCGAGGGTCGCCGCCGACGCCACGATCAGGTCCCTGGTGTACTCCGACACCGCCACGCAATGGTCCGCCGCCAGATAGACCGACAGGATGTGCGCGGCCGCCCCGAACCGGCCGGTGTCCACGCAGTCGCGGACCACGTTGGTGATGTCGGACCCCACTGCCTCAGCCACCGTGATCACCCGCGCAGGCCCGATCCGGCGCGCGACCTGGGCGGCCTCCTGTACGGCGATCGCGTGCGGGCTCAGGTACAGCGACATCGCCACCGTCGGTACGCCGTCGCTGAACAGCTCGACCAATCGCCCGATCAGCCCGGACAGATAGCGCCCGTCCGGGACCCGATAGTCACCGACCGGACCGGGCCGCTCCACGGTGATGCCAGGGCTGTACGGCAGCACGCGATCGAGCGGTTTCAAAGGCAGCCGAGCCGCCTCGAGTGCGTCCAATGGCCAGGTCACGATCCGTACGTCGTCGTACCCGCGGGTGAGCGCCACCTCGGCGAGGCACCGTGCCTCACCGGAGTGTCCGCAGATCACCGGGTCGGCGCGGACGACGATGACCAGGCGGCGACTGGGTAAGGACGGTACGAATGTGTCGTCGGCGATGGTCATGCCTCACCTCCAGTGGCGTCGGATGTGGATGGTGGTCTGATCCGGGTGCCCCAGCCGGACGGCCGCGGGCCGAGCTCGATGTGCAGATTGCGGATGCGCCGTAGTTCCCGGCCGGAGATCCACGGGCGTTCGAGCGCCTTGCCGTCGACCGCGACGGACTGGACGTACGAGACCGGTCCGCCCGCCTCGACCGGCTCGAATCCTGTTGTCGTGATCGACAGCTCGCCGTCCGGCAGCTGGGTCGTGGACTCCGCAACAGCCGGTGCGCTCAGCAGGAACAGGTTCTGACCGGCCACCGGGAACAGCCCGAGCGTCGCCCACACGTACCAAGCAGACAGTCCGCCGGAGTCGTCGTTACCGGGCAGCCCGCCCCGTCCGGTGCCGAACTGGTTGGCGATCGCCGCATGCACCACCTCGGCGGTTCGGTCGGGCCGTCCGGCGTAGTGGTAGGACCACGGCGCCTCGTAGTCCGGTTCGTTGTTCAGTCCCTCGAACCGGCACAGGTCGTACCCGGCGTTCATCTCGGCCACGCTTGGCGCGACCCCCGGTTGGATGACCGGTGCGGCGTCGTACCCGAAGAACCGGTCGAGCAGGCCCACGAACGCCTCGTCGCCGCCGGCGAGCGCGATGCGGGCGCGCATGTCGTGCAGCAGCCGGAACGAGTAGTTCCACCGGCCGCCCTCGTAGAACGTCGAGTCGCGCAGCAGGCCGGTGCCCGGGTCGTACGCCGCCTGCCAGCCGTGCGCGAGGTCACGCATCTGCTGGGCCAGCGGGCGGTCGCGCACCTTGTCGGCGATCGCTGCGGTGCAGTTGTAGGCGTACGCCAGGTCGAGGGTGTGGCTGATCGGGTGCGCCACACCGTGTACCAGGTAGTCCTCGCCGTACGTGCGACGCAGGTCCATCTCCAGGTGCACCATGGCCCAGTCCCAGTCGATACCCGGCAGATCCAGCTGGCACAGGTCGGCGAGGAATGTGTGCGCGAGCGCGCTGCCCTGCCGGGAGAACCGGTCGGCGCCCTTGGCCATCCGGTAGCCGATCGGCAGGTTGCCCTCCTGCTCGCAGATCGACAGCAGCGCGCCGGCCAACGCGACCGAACGCTGCGGGAACAGCGTGGTCATCAGCGGCAGCTGGGTGCGGTAGATGTCCCACATGGTGCAGATGTCGAACGCGTACGGGCCCTCGGTCGTCCACGACGGGCTCTCGTCCGGGGCGAAGCACGGCTTGACCAGCGAGTGGTAGAGCGCCGTACCGAAGATCGTTGCCTGGTCGTCGGATTCCGCCTTGATCTCGACCTTGCGGAGGTGGTCGCGCCAGGTGGCGGCCGTGCGGTCGCGTCGTCCGGCGAAGGTGGCCTGGGCGCGGCCGACGTCTGTGTGCAGGTTGTCGCGGGCCGTCTCACACCCGCGCAGGGAGAACCCCAGTCGTACTTCGACGGTCTGCTCGGCGCGCGAATGGCCCATGAAGATCAGACCGAACGGCCGCAGCGTGGTCGGCCGGATGTAGTCGAAGTCGAGGCGAGTACCGCCGGGCATCAGGCGCCGGTCGTACCACAGCAGTTGCCGCCAGCCGGGGGCGTCGACCTCCAGGTGTACAGCGAGCGGCACACCCTCGACGTGGATCTCCCCTTGAGCAACGCCCGGCTCCAGCATCGCCAGATGCGCCTTGAGCGGCACGGTCCGGCTGTGCGGGATGGCCAGGCCGCCGGTCGAGGCGTCGATGACGATCCGGGCGGCGTCGTGCGCCGGAAAGGTGTACCGGTGGACGGCCGACTTGGGGCCGACCGTCAGCTCGCAGCGCACCCCCGAGCTCAGCGTCGCCGCGTAGTAGCCGGGCTCGGCCACCTCGTCCAGCAGGTCCCACGTGGTGCCCAGGTCGTCGAGCGGCCCGAGCATCGGCGTGACCCGGAAGTAGTTGTAGTACTTGCGGATCGCGCCGGTGCCGGACTGCTGGAAGTGGGTGAAGCCGGAGGCGACCGGGCGGTCGTACAACTGGCCGGGCACGCCCTCGGTGTTGAAGTCGTACTGCCCGTAGCCGGTCGGATAGGCGCCCGAGTACGGGCAGGCCGACACCATCCCGAAGGGGTACAGGGCGCCCGGGTGGGTGTTGCCGACCTGCGGCTTGGGCCACCACCAGGTCCCGGCCAGGCCCTTGGGCGTGGGCAGGTCGGTCGCGCCGGTCCCGATGAACGGGTCGACGTGCTCGTACATCGGCTCACCGCCTCGCCCGGCTGACGTGGGTTCTCAACGTAAGAAGCGCGTGTTTCAGCCGCGTGACCGTGGGAGACGCGCAGGTTACGACCGGGCGGGCCGCAAGGGCTACATCGGATGGGGTTCGGGCATCGGCAGCGGTCCGCTGTGTTCAAGGCGTTCGTGCTCGACGCCTGAGCGTGCCGACCGGGGCGGGCGTCCGCGCCCGCCCCGGCTACGCGCCGGTCCCGGTTAAGCGCCCATCCTGGTTAAAAGCTGAGGCCGCGGTACATCGCCGTGACCGGAGAGCGGCTCGGATACGGGCCGCCGGCGTACCGGTTGAACTCGACAACGTTGCCATCGGTGTCACGGATGATGTGGCACTGGCCGTTCCACCGGGCGACCTCCACCCCGACCGCGATCATCCGCGACCGGCTCGGGCCGGACGCGAACGGTTCGGGGTCGTCACACCGACGGGTGTGCCAGGACCCGTCGCGGTAGAAGGTCTCCACATCGGCGTGCAGTGTGACGCCGTCGGAGATGATCATGTCGTCGCGTACTGTCATGCAGGCTGACCTTTGCTCGCTGATTCGCGGGCCGCCCCCCAGATCTGGCCCCCCTCGAAACTCCCATCTGACTCTGCCGCAGGAAGTGCTCCAGGGCATGGGCCAAAAGTCCCGTCTTGCGGGCCCTGTGCAGGTCGTAGGCACAATGGCGGTCTGGTGAGAGGAGCCGCGCGGTGAGTTTCACGATGCTGGCCGTGGTCGTCGCGGTCGGTCTGATCGGGCCACTGCTCGCGCTGCGGCGCGGCTGGCACATCCCGGTCGTGCTCGGCGAACTGGTCGCCGGCGTCATCCTCGGCAAGACCGGGATCGGGTACCTCGTCGCCTCCAATGTGGAGTTCAGCTTCCTCGCCGAGATCGGGTTCGGCCTGGTGATGTTCGTGGCCGGCACCCACGTTCCGGTCCGGGACGAGAGCCTGCGGCGGGCGATCCGCCCCGGCCTGCTCCGCGCGGTGGTGACCGGCATCATCGCGACCGGTCTCGCGTTCGTCCTGAACGCGGTGTTCGAGACCGGTCACGTTGCGCTGTACGCCGTACTCATGGCGTCCTCGTCCGCGGCGCTGGTGTTGCCGATCGTCGACTCGCTCGGCCTCGGTGGACGGCCGGTGGTCGAGCTGCTGCCGCAGGTCGCGATCGCCGACGCCGCTTGCATCGTCGCGCTGCCGCTGGCGATCGATCCAAAGCACGCGGGCCGGGCGGCGCTCGGTGCGCTCGTGGTGATCGGGGCGGGCGCGGTGGTGTACGTCCTCCTGGACCGTGCCGAGCGGTCCGGTATCCGGCGGCGGACACATCGGATCTCGGAGGACCGGCGGTTCGCGGTCGAACTGCGGTTCAGTCTGGTGGTGCTCTTCGCGCTCGCCGGTCTCGCGACCGCGATGCATGTGTCGATCATGCTGGCCGGGTTCGTGCTCGGGCTGGCCGTGGCGGCGGTGGGCGAGCCGCGGCGGCTGGCGCGGCAGTTGTTCGCGCTCACCGAGGGCTTCCTCGGGCCGGTGTTCTTCGTCTGGCTCGGGGCGTCGCTGGATCTGCGGGAGCTCGTCGACAAACCGGAGTACATCGGTGTCGGTCTGGCGCTCGGAGTGGGCGCCGTGGCCAGTCATCTGTCGGGGATGCTGTCCCGGCAGCCGATGAGTATCGGTGCGTTGTCGGCGGCCCAGCTCGGGGTCCCGGTGGCGGCGGCCACGGTCGGCGAGTCTTTAGGCGTTCTCCAGCCGGGCGAGCCGTCCGCGCTGATCCTCGGCGCGCTGGTGACGATCGGCGTCAGCGCGGTCGCGGGCGGCGCCGCCGTACGCCGTGGGCTGGTCAAGGAGAAGTCGGCCTCGGGCTCAGCCGACTGAGAAGAGTTTCGCGTGGTAGCTCGGGGGATGCGGTTCCCCGACCGGATCGCCTTCGGCTTCCACCCAGGCGTGCGCTCCGAACGGGGGATAGCGGCGTACGCCGACGCACCAGGTGGGCCAGCGGCCGTGGAGTCTGCAGTACAGCGCGGTGGCGATGGATCGGGGCAGGCAGCCTTGCGGACCCGCGCACGTCAGACTGACGGCGACGACCGCGGCGCGAGCGCGGGAAGCGAGTTGGGCGTCGGCCGGACGGGTGCCCTTCGCAAGCACAGCCATCAGTCGGCGGAGCTGCGCGGGCGGCCGCGTGGCCAGGAGCCTGGCTAGCGGTACGACGATCCGTACGGCGATCCGCTGCCGCCGCGGTACTGCTCGTGGGTCGTGGGTGACGACGCCCGTGATGCTCACATCGTCACCAGCTTCGCCTGCTCGAGTTCGCGCAGGAGGTCCTCCACGTCGGCGCGGGCGGTCGCGGCGTCGACGGCGTACCGGGTGGTGATCTGTCGCACCGCGTCGTCGAGGCCGGCTCCGTCGAGGAGGGCCTGGACGGCGAGCACGCCCGTCGGGTTGAGGCTGAAGAACTCGCCGGCGCGTTCGTCCAGGAGCACCCAGCCGTACTCCGTCTCTACCAGGGTGACCGCTGCGCTGAGCTTCATCCGGATCCTTTCGTTGCCGTTCGCAACCATGATTCGAGGTCGAGGATCTGGCGGACCGGGCCGCAGCTCGCCGCGTCGTACGGGCCCGCGCAGATCCGGCGTACCGCGGCCGCGTCGATCAGGCCGAGTCGCGCGAGTTCGGAGTCGTCGACGAGGTCCATCAGCTCGGACCGATGCGTGGCCCACCCGCGGCCGACGGTCATCGAGATCTCGGACTTGCTCGCCCGGTTCAGCGTCCGCGACGGCAGGACGCCGGTCATCGCGGTCACCAGCTGTGGTTTGTAGCGCGCCGGATCGATCGCGTCCTCGGGGCGGATCGCCAAGCAGGCTTCGAGAACGCGATCGTCGAAATACGGGAGCGCGACCGGCATCCCGTCCGCGGCGCCGAGCTGCGCGATGTGCCGTGCCGCGAGCGCGCCGGTGTGCACGACCTCGAGCGTCGCGTGCATCCCCCGATCAGCAGCCAGCGCGGTGGCCGTCGTACCGGCGATCGCAGTGCGCACCAGGTCGACGGCGTCCGCGGTCAACCAGTTCGGGAGCGCGGGCGGGATGCCCCAACTCATCGTCTGCCATTCGCCAGGCTGACGACCATCGAGACAACCGGCGAACCACTCGGGGTACGTCGTCCGCGCCGCGACCATGCCCGCGATATCGGCGGCCGAGAGTCTGTACTTCGCTTGCACGCGCCGCGCCAGCCGTGCCGCGCGCAACGGATGCCGGCGTGCGATGTCGGCGAGCCACACCGGCGGCGGCATCAGCACCTCGTCTCCACCGTGCCCCGCGAAACGCAGGCTCGCCCCAAGGGCGGCGGCCCGCGCACTCGTCGTACCGATCCGGGCGCGGTACGACGAGACCCAGGTCGGCTCGTCGAACGGGCCGGCGTCGTCGCGCAACCCCTGGAACGGGAGCGGAGCGTCGGCGGCCGGGAGGACGTCGTGAGCGGCGCCGACTGACTCTGCCAGGTGGCGCGCGTACGGGACGTCCTCGTCTCCGGGATCGTCGGCCTCGTAGGTGAGTCCGACCACCGGCCCGCGCTGGGCGGCGAGTCCGAAGAGCGAGCTGGAGTCCAGTCCGCTGAGATCGCACGCCACCAGGTCGTGGTCGCCTCGGTCGACCGCGTTCTCGAGGGCCGTTCGTAACAGCCGGCCTGCTTCCGCGAGTGGAAGGTCGGGTGCGGGCGGCGTCCACCAGCGTTCGTACGCGGCGGTGTCGAGATCGAGCCAGTGCCCTGGCGGGACCGCTGCGATGTCGCGCCAGACCGAGTGCCAGGTGAGGGGCCAGGGTGCGTTGGGGCGAGAGCAGGCGCAGTACGAGGCCGGAAGGATCTGGCGTGGATCCGATCAGGCGGGCGAGTGCGTCGGCGCGGTCGGCCGCGAGCGTGACGTCGTACCTTGTGGTGTGGAAGAGGCGGTGCAGGCCGGACGCCGTACCGCGTGCACGCGTCCGGCCGTTCTTCGAGGTCAGGTGGTGGCCGCCGATGGTGATCGTGACTTCGTCGCGGGACTGGAGGACGGTGGCGTTGTCCCAGCGGCCGAGGACGAACGGTCGGCCGGACGGATGGTTGATGGCCTGAGCGGCTGGTAGACGGTCGACAACTGTGGCGGCTCGATCGGGCAGTACGACGAACCATGGGTGCGTGACAGCAGCCCGCCCGCGATCGCGGACGGGCTGCATCTGGCTGTCGCTGGTCAGCTCACAGCCCCAGGCGTCCGCCGGAACCGTCTTCCCACTTGCCGGTCCGGCCTGCGGTCACCCGCTGGAAATCACCCTGTCGCGTCAGGGTCGGGCGTTCGTAGTCCTGCTTGTCCGTCTCTTCGTGCATGGGTGTCTCTCCCATCTCCGGCGATCTGGTCCTTACCAGTTCTACGTGGCGCGACGGCCGTGCGCACGACCTTTCAGCGGCGCTCGAAACCCTTGTTCTCAGCGCGCTTCGGTGCCGTCCGGGGTACGGAACAGGCGCACCGGGATCGGACCGCGGTGCAGGATGTGCGGGATGTCCGCCCAGGGGTAGAGGGGCTCGGTGGCGTTCAGATTGCGGAGCCGGTGCAGCGCCCGCTCCGACGGTACGGCGAGCTCCGCGACCGCGGCCGGCGAATACGGGATGAAGTCCTCGGGCGGCTGCGGCCGCATCTCGGGGTCGTGCCGTTTGAGCAGGATGCAGGTGACGGCCGGGTCGAGCAGGTCTGCGTCGAGGGTCCAGTAGTCGATGACGGCCGGACCGATCCGGCCGGACTGTTGCAGGGCCTCGAAGATCGGGGCCGGGTGGACGGGGGACAGGAAGACCACGTCGCCCCAGGTGCAGTCGAGGGGATGGACCGGCGTGTTCACCCGGCCCGGGCGCGCGGCGTACTTGCGGAAGTGGCGTTCGTACAGGTCCGGGTAGCGGTCGCGGAGCTGGTTGAGCGGGAGGATCTCGTCGCCGAGCACTTCGCCGGCAGCCTTGTAGAGAAGAGTCATGAAAAAAGCCTCCGACCGCGGGTATCCGCGTCAGAGGCTCCTGTTGATTATACGCCAGGGGCAGGGGCGAGCGGGCAGGTCCTGCAGGGGATGCAAAGTTGCAGGATTAATAGTTTGCACTGAGTGCAAGTTTGTTCTTAGCCTGGATCCGTGAGGCAGGTCGAGGGTGGGTTGCGGGAGCGCAAGAAGCTGCAGACGCGGGAGGCACTGGCCGACGCGGCGCTGCGGCTCGCGCTCGAGAAGGGGCCGGACCACGTCACCGTCGAGGAGATCGCCGAGGCGGCCGACGTGTCGGTGCGGACCTTCTTCAACTACTTCCCGCACAAGGAGCACGCGATCCTCGGGCGCAACCCCGAGCATCTCGAGCGGGCGCTGGAGCGGATCCGGACGGCACCGGACGACGAGTCGCCACTCACCACGCTGCGCCTGATCATCGGCGACGTCCTGCACGACCTGCTGAGCGAAGGTGAGCTGTCGCGGCGCGGCGAGCTGATCATGAGCTCGCAGTCGCTGCTGTACCACCTGATGCTGCTGAGCCTCGACGACGAGCGGCAGCTGTCCGCCGCGCTCGCCGAGCGGATCGGCGACCAGCTCCGGGCGAGCCTGATCGTCAGCGCCGCCGGGACCGCCTGCCGGGTCTGCGTCGAACTGCACAAGACCGCACCGGACAGCTCACCGGCCGACCTCGTCGACGCCGCGTTCGAACTACTTGCCCAGGGCATGGACCCTGACTATCAGAAAGGCCGCACATGACGACGACCTCGTCACCCACACCGGAACCGGTGGGTGAGGTCACCGCCTCCGAACCGACGACTCCCGAAGCGGACGCGGCGGCTGCCGCGGCGCTCACCCCACGCCAGACCGTGCAGGCCATCTCCGGCCTGATGCTGGGCATGTTCGTGGCGATCCTGGCCGGCACCATCGTGTCGACCGCGCTGCCGCGGATCATCAGCGACCTGCAGGCGAGCCAGTCGTCGTACACCTGGGTCGTCACGCTCGAGCTGCTCACGATGACGGCCACGGTGCCGTTGTGGGGCAAGCTCGCCGACCTCTACAACAACAAGCTGCTGGTCCAGTTGTCGCTGGGCTTCTTCGTGATCGGCTCGCTGGTCGCCGGCTTCGCACCGAACATCGAAGTACTGCTCGGCAGCCGTGTCCTGCAGGGTCTCGGCGCGGGCGGTCTGACCGCGCTCGTGCAGATCGTGATGGCGGCGATCATCCCGCCGCGCGAACTCGGCCGGTACTCCGGCATCTTCGGCGCGATCTTCGCGTCGGCGACCGTCGGTGGACCGCTGCTCGGTGGCTTCCTGGTCGACTCGCCCCTCGGCTGGCGGGCCTGCTTCCTGGTCGGCGTGCCGTTCGTGCTCGCCGCGATCGTCCTGCTGCAGCGCACGCTGAAGCTGCCGACGGTTCGCCGGGAGGTGAAGATCGACTGGCTGGGCGCGGTCCTGATCATGGGCGGCGTGAGCACGCTGCTGGTCTGGTCCTCGTTCGCCGGCAACAAGTTCGACTGGGTCTCGGGCTGGAGCTTCACCCTGGTCGCGGTCGCCCTGGTCGCGCTGCTCGCCGCGGTGCTGGTCGAGCGCAAGCACCCGGAGCCGATCATCCCGATGGACCTGTTCCGCAACCGCACCGTCACGCTGGCGATCGTCGCGAGCGCGCTGGTCGGTGTCGCGATGTTCGGTGGCTCGGTGTTCCTGGCGCAGTACTTCCAGATCGCGCAGGGGTACTCGCCGACCAAGGCCGGGCTGATGAGCCTGCCGATGATCCTCGGCATGATGACCGCGTCCACGATCGCCGGTGGACTGATCACGAAGTACGGCAAGTGGAAGATCTACCTGGTCGTCGGTAGCATCCTGCTGCCGATCGGGCTGGCGCTGTTCGGCACGATCGACGCACACACCTCGAAGTACATGCTGTGGGCCTTCATGATCGTGCTCGGTGTCGGCATCGGCCTGGTGATGCAGAACCTGGTCCTCGCCGCGCAGAACGACGTACCGGCGCGCGAGCTGGGTGCGGCGACCTCGGCGGTGAGCTTCTTCCGGAGCATGGGCGGCACCATCGGCGTCAGCGTGCTCGGGGCGATCCTGGCGAACAACGTCGCCAAGACGCTGAACCCGGGCGGTGCGTCGTCGGGTGGCGGGAACGCCGTACCGAACATCGCGAAGCTGCCGCCGGAGGTGCGCTCGATCGTCGAGAACGCGTACGGCGCGGCGACGGCGGACCTGTTCATGATGTCGGTCCCGTTCGCGGTCCTCGCCCTGATCGCCGTCCTCTTCATCAAGGAGAAGGCCCTCCTCACCACCTCAGGTGCAGAGCGCCGCGCCGCAGAGGAACCTGACATCCCTGCCTCCCACTGACAACGTCCGTGGGAGGCTGGATGCATGATCGTCGCATTCAGCATCAGTCCTTCCGCAGGTGACGAGACCGGGGGCGTGAGCGAGGCGGTGGCCGAGGCCGTCCGTGTCGTTCGCGCCTCCGGTCTTCCCAACGAGACCAACGCGATGTTCACCAACATCGAGGGTGAGTGGGACGAGGTGATGGCGGTGGTGAAGCAGGCCGTGGACGCCGTCGCCGCCGCTTCACCGCGGGTCAGTCTGGTGTTGAAGGCCGACATCCGCCCTGGCTACACCGGCCAGCTCACCGCCAAGGTCGAGCGGATCGAGCAAGCGTTAGTGGACTGAGTTGAGTACGCCGAGCACCTGGTCGTAGCGGTTCTCGCGTTCGGCGTCGCGGAGGAAGCGGACGCGGTCGACGAGGATCTCGTCGGCCTCGGGCTGCCGCTGGAGCAGGGTCATCGTCTCGTCGATGTACTCGTCGAGCGGCATCGCGCGTTCGTCGTTCTCCTGGTTCAGGAGCGTGGTCCGCACAGCCGGCGGGACCAGCTCGATCACCTGGAGCTTGGTGTCGGCGAGCTGGATCCGCAGGCTCTGCGTGTAGCTGTGGATCGCGGCCTTCGTGGCGCTGTACGTCGGGGTGACGGTCAGCGGCACCGAGGCGAGACCCGACGAGACCGTCAGGATCGCCGGATCGTGCCGCTCGAGCAGGTACGGCAGGAACGCCGCGATCACGCGGATCGTGCCGAGCAGGTTGATGTCGATCGTCTGCTCGGCGGTCGCGAGGTGCTCCGGATCGCGGAGGTCCTCGACCTGCATGATGCCGGCCATCGTGATCAGCACGTTGACCTCGTGGGTGCCCGTCACCTTGTCGAAGGCCGCCGCGATGGACGCCGGGTCGGCGACGTCGAGCGTGACGCCCTCGATCCCGTCCTCGGCGGCGATCGTGTCGAGCAGGTCCTGGCGCCGGCCGCTGATGATCACGGTGTTGCCGAGGTCCCGGAACCGCCGCGCCAGCTCGAGGCCGATACCCGACGTACCGCCGGTCATGAAGATCGTGTTGCCTGTGGTTTTCATGACTCCAGCCTGTGGCCGGATGCCCACGGCAACCAGGCTGCGCTCAGCCACTGCTCGGCAAGCAGTGGCTAACGACCGCACGCCGTGGACACTGGAACCATGGAGTACGCCGACCTGTCCGATTTCCTGCGCAAACGCCGCGAGGCCCTGCAACCCGAGGACGTCGGCATGCCCCGCGGACGTCGCCGCCGTACGCCGGGTCTGCGGCGCGAGGAGGTCGCCGCGCTGGCATCGATGTCGGCCGACTACTACAGCCGGCTCGAGGGCGGCCGCGGACCGCAGCCGTCGGTGGAGATGCTCACCGCGATCGCTCGCGCGCTCCGGCTGACCCTCGCCGAGCGCGACCACATGTTCCTGCTGGCCGGCCACGGTACGCCGCCGCGCACCACGCGTCCCGACCACGTCGACCCGGGCATGCTGCGGATCCTCGATCGCCTGCAGGACACCCCGGCGCTGCTGCTGAACCGCCACGGCGAGACCCTTGCTCAAACGCCGGCTCATGTCGCGTTCGCCGGCGAGCAGACCAACTACGACGGGCTGGAGCGCAGCGAGGTCTACCGCTGGTTCGCCCATCCGGAGACCCGGGCGCTGTACGCCGAGCCGGAGGTCGGCACGCACAGCCGCGTCCTGGTCTCGAAGCTGCGAACGGTCGCGACCGTCGACGGCCCGAAGTCGTACGCCGCCTCGATCGTCAGCGAGTTACAGAAACTCAGCCCGGAGTTCGCCGCGATCTGGGACGCGCATGAAGTCGTGGACGGGCACAGCAGGACCAAGCGATTCCGGCATCCGGTGGTCGGCGAGCTGGAGCTGTACTGCGAGCTGATCGACAACCGTGATCAGCAGCAGACGCTGATCGTGTTCACCGCGGAGCCAGGCAGCGAGAGCGCCGAGAGGTTGCGGTTGCTCGGCGTTCTGGGAAGTCAGGCGATGAACTCTGGACAGGGTTTTGATCGGGAGTTAATTTAAGTCCTGAAATTTCATAAAGGTTCTGACGGAAAGGTCCGCCCCCATGCTTTCCGATCGATTTCGCCTGCCCACAATCCTGTCCACTCGCCTACTCACTGGCCTGCTGGCGCTGGTCCTGCTGATCAGCGGGCTCACCTCTACCGCGGTCGCCACGGTTGACGCGACCTTCAAGGTGCTCGCGTTCTACAGCGGGACCTGGGACGCCGCCCACATCGACTTCGAGAAGGAAGCGAACCAGCGCTTCCCGCAGTTCGGCGCCGACAACGGTTTCTCCTACACGGCCACCAACAACTGGGATCAGCTGAACA
The DNA here is from genome assembly GCF_053611945.1 of Kribbella sp. NPDC054772. Lineage (NCBI taxonomy): Bacteria > Bacillati > Actinomycetota > Actinomycetes > Propionibacteriales > Kribbellaceae > Kribbella > Kribbella sp. NPDC054772. Next base: position 212,349 of record NZ_JBSHBJ010000001.1, read on the forward strand.
TGCTGAGCGCGGCGCAGTACCAGGTGGTGATGTTCCTCGACGACTCGCCGCACACCGACGCGCAACGCAACGGGTTCAAGCACTACATGGACAACGGTGGTGCGTTCTTCGGCTTCCACGTCTCGGCGTACAACGACGCCAGTGGTGGGTGGCCGTGGTTCAACAACACGTTCCTCGGCACCGGCCGGTTCCAGTCCAACACGTGGGGACCGACCGCGGTGACGTTGCGGACCGAGAACCGCTCGCACCCGGCGCTGGTGAACACCGGCGCGACGTTCCGCTCGTCGGTCAGCGAGTGGTACAGCTGGCAGAACGATCTGCGGAACAATCCGGACATCCAGATTCTGGCGTCCGTCGATCCGTCCAGTTTCCCGGTCGGGACGGATCCGAACCAGACCTGGTACAGCGGCTACTACCCGATCATCTGGACGAACAAGAACTACAAGATGATCTACGCGAACTTCGGCCACAACGCGATGAACTACGAGACCAACACCCGACTCTCGTCGACCTTCGACAGCCCGGCCCAGAACCAGTTCGTGATGGACGCCCTGAAATGGCTGGGCGGCGCCGGAACGACTCCGCCGGTCGACCAACCCGCACCGACGCGACCAAGGTGATCGACGTGACCGGAGTTTCCGCCGCGGACAGCACGCAACTCGTCCAACTCACCTGCGACGGTGGTCCGGCGCAGTCCTTCACGCTGACGACGGCCTGACTCGCGGCCGGGCCGATCGAGCTGCGGGCGGCCTGGGCTGCGGTTAGATTGCGGCGCATGAGAATCCTGCGTGTGGCCGCTCTCGCGGCAGGAGGTCTGTTGGTGATGTCTCAGGTTCTTCCCGCCCAGGCGCACGGCGGATCGTCGTACCGCTGGGAAATGACGCCGACCGGAAGTACGGCGCAGTTCCGCGGTCTCGCGGCGGTCAGCAAGGACGTCGCCTGGGTGGGTGGGACCGAAGGGACGGTGCTGCGGACGATCGACGGTGGCAAGCATTGGCAGAACGTCAGTCCGGCCGGTGCGGAGAAACTGCAGTTCCGTGACGTCGAGGCGTTCGACGCGCAACGCGCGGTCGCCCTGACGATCGGCACCGGCGAGGACTCCCGGGTCTACCGCACGGCCGACGGCGGAAAGACCTGGTCGGAAACGTTCCGGAACACGGACCCGAACGCGTTCTACGACTGCTTCGCTTTTCATGACGGAAAGCACGGTCTGGCGCTGAGCGATCCGGTGGACGGAAAGTTCCGGATCGCCGCGACCGCCGACGGTGGAAAGTCCTGGAAAGTCCAGCCGGCCGACGGAATGCCGGCCGCGCTCCCCGGTGAGTTCGCATTCGCCGCGAGCGGCACCTGCCTGGTCGCCGGTCCTGGCGGTACGGCGTGGTTCGCGACCGGAGGCGGCGATCGGCCGCGGGTGTTCCGGACCATCGACGGCGGTCGGCACTGGAAGGTCGGCGATTCGCCGATGGCCAGTGGCGAGGCGGCTGGAATCTTCAGCCTCGCGTTCCGGAACCCGTTGTTCGGTGTCGCGCTCGGCGGTGATTTCACCAAGCCGACCGAAGCGGTGAACGCGGCCTCGGTCACCTACGACGGCGGCCGGACGTGGACGTTGGTCGCGGCGGACAAGGCACCGAAGGGGTACCGGAGCGGTTCGCACTTCGTGCCGTGGTCGCCGTTGACCGTCGTGGCGGTCGGTCCGTCCGGGAGCGACGTGAGCCTGGACGGCGGGCGGAGCTGGACGCAGTTCTACGACGGCAGCTTCGACAGCGTCGAGTGCGCCGGTCACGGCGTTCAGGCCGGCTGCTGGGCCTCCGGCGCGAAGGGTGCCGTCGGCCGGCTCGTCCACTAGACCCCAGACGTAGAACCCAGACGCCCGCTCGCGTTCAGACCGGCGACACTCGCTTGTTGAGCGGGTGTCGCCGGTTTTCCGGAAGGATGGTCACATGCGTAAATTGCTGACGGTCCTCGTGGGGTTCCTGATGGTGGTGCCAACGGTCGCGGCGGCCCAGCCCGACACCCGGCCGGACGCGGGTCGCCCGGATCGGCCGCTGACGGTGATGACGTACAACATCCACCACGGCGCCGGGATCGACGGCGTCCTCGACCTCGAGCGGATCGCGGTCCTGATCCAGAAGTCCGGCGCCGACGTGATCGGGCTGCAGGAGGTCGACCGGCATTGGGACGTCCGGAGCAACTGGGTCGACCAGCCGGCCTGGTTCGCGCAGCGGCTCGGGATGCACTACGCGTACGCCGCCAACCTCGACCTCCCGCCGGTGAACCCGGGGGAGCCGCGGCGCCAGTACGGGACCGCGATCCTGTCGAAGTACCCGATCCAGGACTTCGAGAACACGCTGTTGCCGAAATACCCGGCCGGTGAGCAGCGCGGTCTGGCGGTGGCGGACCTCACGGTGCGCGGCGCCAAGCTGCGGTTCGCGAACACGCACCTGACCAGCAACAACAACGCCGAGCGGCTGGAGCAGGCGCAGAAGGTGGTCGAGCTGCTCGGCGGTTCGAAGACCCCGACCCTGCTCGTCGGCGACCTGAACGCGATCCCGACCGCGCCGGAGATCAAGACGCTGACCGCGGTGTACGACGACACCTGGGTCGAGGTCGGCGAGGGCCCCGGTTACACGATCGAGGCGGACAACCCGACCAAGCGGATCGACTTCCAGCTGCACAGTGCGGGCCTGCGCCCGACGAAGGCCGCCGTACCGGTGACGCCCGCGTCGGACCATCTGCCGGTGGTCGCCTCGTTCGTCCTCAGCTGAATCACACCTGCACCACCAGTCCCACACATCGCCTCTCCGGCTCCGGCCGGAGGGGCGTTTTCGTGCGCCCACCTGCAGGTTCGCGGAATTACAAGCTTGTAGTTTGTCAAGTCGACACACGGGTGAAATAAAGATACTTGTGTGAAAGCTGTTCCCAATGGGGCTGCAGGCAACTAGTGTCACCTATGTGGTCCAGGAGGACCAAAAGTTCACGAACCCTGGGGAAGGGGTTCGTGACCGGCGGAAGGAACGACCCGATGCGGACGCCCTCGAGGGCCACGTCCGGTGAGCGGGTCGCGAGTACTGGGAAGACCGGCCGGGCAGGCAAGGTCCTGCTCTCCGGTGTGCTCGCGATCTGTCTGGCCGGCTCCATGGCCGTCCCCACCCTCCCGGCGGAGGCGACGAAGCCGAAGCCGCCGGTGATCCCGTCCAAGGCCGCCGTGGAGCGCGCCAAGCAGGCCGCCGCCTCGAAGGCCGGCCAGGTCGCCGCGATCGAGCGGCAGCTCGCCGCGGCGAACGCCCGGCTCGAGCAACTCGGCATCCAGTCCGGGATCGCCGACGAGGCCTACAACGGTGCCGTGTACCGGCTGCAGCAGGCCAAGGCCGATGCCACGGCCGCCGCTGCCCGCGCGGCCGAGGCGCAGAAGACACTGACCACCCAACGGCAGCAGATCGGTCGCTTCGCCGCCGCGTCGTACCAAGGGGGTGGCGACGTGGCGAAGATCGCGCCGCTGTTCACCGCCGAGGGGCCGCAGCAGCTGCTCGACTCGGCCGGTGCCGCGCACTCGGTCTCGGCCGCGATGCAGGGCTCCTACCTGCGGTACTCCGCGACGCAGGTGATGACGAACCTGTTCAAGGTGCAGGCCGACCAGGCGGTCGTAAAGGTGAAGCACGCGACCGACGAAGCCGCGAAGGCGAAGAAGGCGGCCGAGGACGCGGAGGCCGCGCAGGCGTCCGCGGTGACCGCGATGGGGGTGCAGCGCACACAGTCGATCGCGCAGCTCGCCACCCTGCAGAACATCTCGGTGAAGGTCGCCGCCCAGCGGCAGGCGGGGCTCGAGGAGCTTGCACGCCAGCGTGCCGCCGCGCTCGCCGCGAAGAAGGCCCGCGAGCTGAAGGCGCGGATCGCCGCCCGGGAGGCCGCCGAGCGGCGCGCAGAGGCGGCCGAGCGGGCCCGGGAAGCGGCCGCGCAGGCGCGCGAGGAGCGCGAGGAGAAGGAACAGGCGAAGCAGAACCACGGCAAGAAGCCGAAGCGCCACAAGCCGTCGACGCCCACCCGGGACAACGACAACGGCGGCAGCAGCCACGGCTCCCGGAAGGGTTCGCGGGCGGCGATCGACTTCGCGATCAAGCAGCTCGGCGACATGTACCTGTGGGGTGCGACTGGTCCGAACCGCTGGGACTGTTCGGGTCTGACGCAGGGCGCCTGGGAGAAGGCCGGTGTGCAGCTCCCGCACTACAGCGTCGCGCAGTACGAGCAGATCCAGCACATCCAGGAAGACGACCTGCGGCCGGGCGACCTGATCTTCTGGGCGCTGAACCCGAACGATCCGGGCACCATCCACCACGTCGCGCTGTACCTCGGCAACGGGCAGATGATCCACGCGCCGCGGACCGGGAAGCCGGTGCAGATCGACAGCGTGTACTACTGGGTCCCGCCGAACTTCTTCGGCCGTCCCTGATCGTTGTCCCCGGCACCAATGCCCTGGTGCCGGGGACACTTCTTTCTCAGACCCTGTCAGACCAGCCGGTGTCCGCCGTCGGCGTGCAGAACGGTGCCGGTGATGAAACCATTGCGGAGCAGGGCGATGATCGCCGCGGCGATGTCCTGGGTGCGGCCGATCCGGCCGACCGGAAGGCGGGCCGCCATCGCGGCCAAGGTCTCCGGAGCGGCGTCGCCCGCGACGTCCTGCCAGATCGGGGTGTCCACCCAGCCGGGTGACACCACGTTGACCCGCAGCGGAGCGAGCTCGACCGCGAGCGCCGCAGCCAGCGAGGCCAGTGCTCCGTTGAGTGCCGCGAGCAACGAAGCCCGGGGCCCCGGACGGTACGCCGCGATGCCCGACGTGAACACGAACGAGCCGCCGGGTTCGAGCAGCGGTGCGCCGTGCTTGGCGAGCAGCAATGGGCCGAGCAGCTTGGAGTCGAACGGCGGATCGGGCCGCGGGGACGTCGTACTCGCTGATCGGCTGGTAGGCGCCGCGGACGTCGGCGGCCGTGCTGACGATGTGGCTGACCTTGCCGGTGGTCGCGAACAGTCGTTCGATGTCCTGCTCGACGGCGAGGTCTATGGCGACGGTGCGGACGCCGAGCTCCCGACGTACCGCGTCGAGCTTGTCGGCGGAGCGGCCGGCGACGGTGACTTCGCTGCCTTGGGCAACGAGTTCGGCCGCGAGGGCGCGGCCCATGCCCGAGCTGCCGCCGACGACTACTACGTGTTCGTGCACTGAATCTCCTTCGGTGGTTGACGTTTCGAGCCAACCACCGGGAGTGTCAGTCCACCACGACTTGCTCGCTAACGACCGTTAGGCCGGGACTAACAGTCATTGCCTGGAGTACCGGATTGTTCGAGTCGGTGCGCCAGACCGCGGCGTACCGGGCGACCAACGGGCGGCCTTCGAGCGGTCGCCAGACGACCTCCGGTGTCGCGGCCCGCCGGGAGCCGAGACTGATCGCGGTCCGCCGGACGAGCAGGGCCGAGCGCAGCTGCGAATGACTCATGCTGATGTCGCTGAGCCGTACGCCGCTACCGATCCGGCGCAGCGTGTCGTCGTGGAACTCGGGCGCGGCGGACCGTGGGATCCAGATCAGCTCGAGGCCGGTCAGGTCGGACAGTGTGAGCTGAGGCCGGGCGGCGAGTGGGTGGGACGCGGTGAGCAGTACGCCGAGCTCCTCGGTGGCGAGATGCTCGGAGGTGATTGCCGGGGGCAAGGTCAGTGGCGTGCGGACCAGGCCGAGGTCGATTTCGCCGGAGACCAGCATCCGGAGCTGCTCCGCGGTAGTGCCGGCCTCCAGCGTGACGGTGCTGTTCGGGAAGCGTTCGGTGGCGAGCTGTTCGAGGGCGGCCGGGAGCGAGCCCGGGATGCCGTTCAGCAGACCGAGGCGGAGTACCGGCTCGTCCAGGCCGGCGGCCCGGCGCGTGTCCTTCAGCGCCAGGCCCGCCGCCTGGATCGTCTCCCGGGCCCGGGAGAGCAGGACCTGCCCGGCCGGGGTGAGCTCGACGCCGCGGCTGTGCCGGATCAGCAGCGTGGTCCCGATCTCACGTTCGAGCTGCTTGATCTGCTGGCTGAGCGTCGGGGTCGAGATATAGAGGCGTTCCGCGGCACGGCCGAAATGCAGCTCCTCGGCGACGCCGACGAAGTACCGCAACTGCCGAAGCTCCACGCGGCGGATTTTATCCGCAAACGCCTCGCGGCGGTGGCTACGGTACGGCGATCAGCCGGCCGAGGTTGGCGCGGGCGTCGAGCGTCTCGTGGATCCGTGCGACATCCGCGAGCGGATGGGTGGCGTGCACGACCGGGCGGAGCTCGCCGGACTGCCAGCGGCGGGTGACCTCGGCGATGTCGGCGCGTGCCTCCTCGGGGCGGGCCTGCTGCCAGCCCCAGAACGAGACGCCGGTGAGTGAGCGGAGGCCGAGACCGAGTACCGGGACCGACGGGACCTCGGTGGTGATGGCGCCGTAGGAGACCATCGTGCCGAGCGGTTTGACCAGGTCGAGGCCTTGGGCGAACACGGTGCCGCCGACCGCGTCCAGGACGGTGTCGACGCCGTCCGGTGCCAGCGCGCGGACCTTGGCCGGCCAGTCGGGATCGGTGAGGTCGACGGGTTCGGCGCCGAGTTCGCGGATGAAGTCGAGGCGCTGCGCGGAGGACGCCGTACCGATGATCGTCTTGGGGTCGTGGGAGCGGGCGAGCTGGACCGCGAGGTGGCCGATGGTGCCGGCGGCGGACTGGATCAGGACGGTGCCGCCCGCCGGGACGCGGCCGGCCTCGAGGATCCGGAGGGCGAGCGGGGCGGCCAGCGACATCATCGTGGCCTCGCCCGCGTCGGCGTCCTCGGGGATGCTCGCCAGGAAACCGGCGTCGGCGACGGCGTACTCGGCGAAGGCGTCTTCGGTGAGCGCGGAGACGCGCTGCCCTACGGCGACGCCCGGCGGGGTATCGGGGCCGAGCGCGACGACCCGACCGACGATGTCGCCGGTCAAGGTGCCGGGGAGCGGGCGGTCCCAGGGCGAGCCGCCGCGGCGGAGCACGGCGTCGATCGCGTTCGCGCCGATCGCCTCGGCCTGGATCAGCACCTGGCCGGGGCCGGGCTCGGGGATGTCGACCTCGTCGAGCTGCAGGACCTCGGGACCGCCGTGGCGCTGGAAGCGCACTGCGCGCATAGTGGGTACTCCATATCGTGGGTGCTAGAAATAATGGGAGATTCCCACGATATAACCAGAGGTCGAGGTTGCCAATAGAGTTGCGGGGTGAAGAAGGGGACGACGCATCGGCTGTCCGACCGGGTGCTCTGGGCACTGGGGCGGGCCAGTCAGCAGTCCCAGCGGCTGATCCGCCAGCACATGGCGGAGGCCGGTGTCCGGACGCAGCACTATCACGTGCTCGCCAGCCTGGCCGACGACGGCGAGGCGGCGCAGGCGACGGTCGCGGACCGGATCGGGTTCGACCGCAGCGATCTCGTCGGCCTGCTGGACGAGTTGGAGCAGCTGGAGTTCCTGGCGCGCCGGGTCGACCCGGCGGACCGGCGACGCAAGATCATCGCCATCACCCCGGCCGGCGAGCAGCAGCTGGAGGCGATGGACCAGCTGATCTACGCCGCCGAGGCGGACCTGCTCGAGCCGCTGACGGCGGCGGAGCGCAAGACCTTGCTGTCTCTGCTCCGCCGGCTGTCAGGCGACTGAAGGGTCAGTGCCCCTCGGACTTCAGGCGGTTGAACGAGGCGGTGATCTCGGCCTCGGCCTCCGCGCGGCCGACCCAGGTCGCGCCCTCGACGGACTTGCCGGGCTCGAGGTCCTTGTAGACCTCGAAGAAGTGCTGGATCTCGAGGCGGTCGAACTCCGGCACGTGGTGGATGTCGCGCAGGTGCTCCTGCCGCGGGTCACCGGCCGGGACGCAGAGGACCTTGTCGTCCGGGCCCTTCTCGTCGGTCATCCGGAACATGCCGATCGCGCGCGAGCGGATCAGACAGCCCGGGAAGGTCGGCTCCGGCAGCAGAACCAGCGCGTCCAGCGGGTCGCCGTCCTGGCCGAGGGTGTCCTCGATGAACCCGTAGTCGGACGGATACTGGGTCGCGGTGAACAGGGTCCGATCCAGCCGCAGACGGTTCGTCTTGTGGTCCAGCTCGTACTTGTTGCGGGTGCCCTTGGGGATCTCGATGAAGACGTCGAACTCCATACGGCAGATACTGTCACGGTTCCGACCGACCGAATGACAGGAGCAGCCCGGTGGCCCGACCTGCCCGTGCGGCATTCGTCACGCTCCTCACCACGGCGCTGTGCTGCGGCAGCCTGGTGAGCAGCGCGCGCGCCGTACCCGCATCCGTGCAGACCACCCAGCAGACCACGGCGCAGACCATGGGGCAGGCGCCCGCGGTGCTGGCACCCGCCACGACCGAGGGGGCCGCGCCGACGGCCGTCGGCGTCGCCAAGGTGCTCGCGGGGGTCCTCAAGGACCCGTCGCTCGGCACGCACCACGGGGTCTACGTGTACGACGCGTCGCGGAACAAGCCCGTGTTCTCGGTCGGGGCGACCACGCCGTACACGCCGGCCTCGACGCTGAAGCTCCTCACTACGGTGTCGGCGCTGTCGACGCTCGGGCCGGACCACACGTTCGCCACGAAGGTGGTGAGCGCCGGGAAGGGCTCGATCGTCCTCGTCGGTGGCGGTGACCCGCTGCTCGCCACCAAGCCGTCCGCGAGCGACGGCTTCCCGACCCGCGCCACGCTCCAGACCCTGGCCGCGAGTACAGCGAAGGCCCTCAAGGCGCAGGGCGTCGCCTCCGTGTCCCTGGGGTACGACGCCTCGCTGTTCACCGGACCGGCGATCAACGCGCGCTGGGAAGCCAACTACGTGCCCGAAGGCATCGCGGCTCCTACGTCGGCGCTGTGGGTCAACGAGGGCCGTACGGCGCCCGGTATGGCCAAGCGGTCGACTGCGCCGGCACAGGCCGCGGCGCTGGCGTTCCAGAAGCTGCTGACGCAGTACGGCATCAAGGTGCTTGCTACCAAGCCCGCGGTCGCGGCGGCCGCCGCTGCCCCGCTCGCGCAGGTGAAGTCGCCGACACTCGGTCAGATCGTCGAGTACATCAACCTGCACAGCGACAACGACGGCGCCGAGGTGCTGCTGCGGCACGTCGGTATCGCGACCAAGAACGGCGGCTCGTACGTCGGCGGCGTCAAGGGTGTCCGCGCCACGCTCACCAGTCTCGGCCTGGACGTTTCCAAGGCGACGATCTACGACGGCAGCGGTCTGACGCGCGCCAACAAGGTTCCGCTCGATTTGCTGGCCGGTGCGGTCCGGGTGGCCGTGTCGAAGAGCCATCCGGAGCTGCGGCACCTGTTGACCGGGCTGCCGATCGCCGGGTTCGACGGAAGCCTCAGGGAGCGTTTCACGACCGCCGGCACCAGCACGGGCCTCGGACTGGTCCACGCGAAGACCGGGACGCTCACCGGCGTCCACAGCCTCGCTGGGTACGCCCGCGACCGCACCGGCACGCTGCTGGTGTTCGCCGTCGCCAGCGACAGCGTCCCGGTCCCGAAGACCCTCGACGCCCGCGCCGCCCTCGACCGCACCACAGCAGCCCTGGCCACCTGCGGCTGCTGAACAGGCGCGCATGTTGGGACATACCGGGCCATCTCTCCTAACCCCCCGCCTACTGCGCGGCACTCGGCGGGCACCTCGCCGCGCTGGAGCAAAGGGCACGATGAAATCCACATCGAGCCCTCCGCTCCAGCGCACCGAGGCACTCCGCCGAGCACCTGCTCGCGACGGCGGGGGATTAGGAGAGATGGCCTAGGGTCGTTGTATGAGTACGGCGGAAGGCGGGACCACGACCGAGATGGTCGACTGGCAGCTGGCGACCGGTGTGGCGCGGAAGCTGGTGCGCCCGGGGCCGGCGGTCAGCCGCGCGGAGGCGGACCAGGTGGTCGCCGAGCTGCGCCGGTTCGCGGCCGAGTCCGAGGGGCATGTCCGCGAGTTCACCGGTCTGCAGGCCACATCGGCGACCGCACCGGTCGTGATCGTGGACCGGCCGGGCTGGGTGCAGGCGAACGCGGACGGCTTCCGGACCGTGCTGCAGCCGCTGGCGGACAAGCTCCGCGAGAAGGCGAACGGGGCCGCCGGTCTGTCCTCCGCGGTCGGGTCCCGGGTGACGGGGATCGAGGCCGGTGCGCTGCTCGCGTTCCTGTCGTCCCGGGTGCTCGGGCAGTTCGACCCCTTCTACCCGGCGCAGCCCGACCCGGACCGTCCCGGTCTGACCGGTCGACTGCTGCTGGTGGCGCCGAACGTGGTGCATGTCGAGTCCGAGCTGGGCGTCGTACCGCGGGACTTCCGGCTGTGGGTGTGTCTGCACGAGGAGACGCACCGGGTGCAGTTCACCGCGGTGCCGTGGCTGCGGGACCACCTGCGCTCGGAGATCGCGCTGTTCCTGGACCAGGCCGAGCTGGACGCTTCGGCGTACGCCGCGATGTTCCGCGAGGCCGTGCAGCGGCTTGGCCGGTCGGTGCGGGGTGAGGCCGAGCTGAGTCTGGTGGACCTCATGCAGTCCCCGGAGCAGCGTGCGGTCCTGGACCGACTGACTGCGGTGATGTCGCTGCTGGAGGGCCACGCGGACTTCGTGATGGACGGTGTCGGGCCGTCGGTGATTCCGACGGTGGACGCGATCCGGTCGAAGTTCTCGTCCCGCCGGCAGAGCGGCAACCCCGTGGACCAGCTGCTGAAGCGCCTGCTCGGGCTGGACGCGAAACTGCGGCAGTACAAGGACGGAGCCGCGTTCGTACGCCGGGTGGTGGACCGCGTCGGTATGGAGGGCTTCAACCGCGTCTGGACCGGACCGAACACGCTGCCGACCAAGAACGAGATCGCGAACCCGGATGCCTGGGTCACCCGACTCCACGGCTGAGCCGGCTCAGTCAGCTGATTCGGCTGGGTCGGCTGAGTCGGCTATGGAGGAGCTGGTCGAGCAGCGGCGTGGAAAGCTGCACCCCGCCGTCGCCAGGACACGTGAGGCGGTGCGAGCCACGCTGGCCGAGCTGCCGCAGGGCACGACGGTCCTGGTCGCCTGCTCGGGCGGTACCGACTCACTGGCGCTGGCAGCGGCAACGGCCTTTGAAGCGCCGAAGCTCGGTCTGCGGGCCGGTGCGGTCATCGTGGACCACGGTCTGCAACCCGACTCGGCCAATGTCGCGGAGACAGCCGCAGACCAGTGCAGGGCCCTCGGGCTGGACCCTGTCCACGTGCGGCAGGTGACGGTCGGCGTCGAGGGCGGTCCGGAGGCCGCTGCGCGGACAGCGCGGTACGACGCACTTCGCGACGCTGCCGATGAGCTGGGCGCAGACGTCGTACTGCTGGCTCATACGCGGGACGACCAGGCGGAGACCGTGTTGCTCGGGCTGGGACGTGGGTCCGGGGCGCGGTCGCTGGCCGGGATGGCTGCAGTGGTCGGTCTGCTGCGACGGCCGTTCCTCGAGGTACCGCGGGCCACTACAGCCGCCGCGTGCATCGCTGGCGGGCTCCGGCCGTGGCATGACCCGCACAACGACGATCCGCAGTACACGCGGGTTCGCGTACGTCACGAAGTGCTGCCGGTGCTCGAAGAGGCGCTGGGGCCTGGCGTGGTCGAGGCACTGGCCCGTACGGCGGGGCTGCTGCGCGCGGACGCGGATGCGCTCGATCAGCTCGCCGCGGACGTTGCCGAGACCGCGCTGAGCCGCGGGGAAGGTGAAGTACGCAGCGAGATCGCAGTACTCACTGACGAGCCCGCAGCGATCAGGACCCGAGTACTGCGGCAGGCCGCGCTGGAGGCGGGTTGCCGGGCCACGGACCTCACCGCCGGCCATGTGGCGTCCGTCGACGCCCTGGTGACCGGCTGGCGCGGGCAGCGCTGGATCGATCTGCCCCAAGGGATTCGCGCCATCCGCAAGGCCGGATTCATCATCCTCGGGCCGAATGTGACAGGCTGAGCGCCGTGGATGCGGCGGACATCGAGAAGGACCTGACCAAGATCCATTACACCGAGGAGCAGATCCTCGAGAAGCTGCGGGAGCTCGCAGCGCGGATCGAGGCCGATTACGAGGGCAAGGACCTGCTGCTGGTCGGCGTCCTGCGCGGCGCGGTGATGGTGATGGCCGACCTGGCCCGGTCGTTCAGCCGGCACATCGAGATGGACTGGATGGCCATCTCGTCGTACGGCTCCGGGACCAAGTCGTCGGGTGTGGTGCGGATCCAGAAGGACCTGGACACCGACATCACCAACCGGCACGTGCTGATCGTCGAGGACATCATCGACACCGGCCTCACGCTCAGCTGGCTGGTCAGTAACCTGGAGTCACGGAAACCGGCCTCGCTGGAGCTCTGCACGGCGTTCGTGAAGCCGGACGCGGCCAAGATGCAGGTCCCGGTGAAGTACGTCGGTCTGGAGCTGCCGGACGAGTTCGTCGTCGGGTACGGCCTGGACTACGCGGAGAAGTACCGGAACCTGCGGTGCGTCGCGACGCTGGCGCCGCACGTCTATTCCTGACCCGGCCTCTCGGGGCAGACTTGGTGACAGCCTGTACAACAGGTCGTACCGTCGTTCGGTGACCCTCGTGGTCGGCAGGCTTGCCCGGCACGAGACACTTGGACTGGTGTTACCGTCACAAGCCCGCAAACCCGGGCCTGCCGAGCTAGGAGGGACGGGGCCTAGGCCTCGATCATGGACGTGAAGCGCATCTTCCGCGGACCCCTGTTCTGGATCGTCGTCGCCTTCCTTGGCGTCCTGGTGATCGGGCAGCTCCTGACCGGCTCGACCGGGTACAAGTCCGAACCGACCGGCCAGGTCGTGCAGCTGATCCAGCAGGCGAAGTCGTCGAGCGACAAGACGATCAAGTCGGTGACGCTGATCGACCCCGATCAGGAGATCCGGGTCGAGAAGTCCGACGGGTCCAAGATCAAGGCCAACTGGGTGGACGGGCAGGCCGACTCGCTCGGCAGCGACCTGCAGGGGCTCTTCCAGGACGGCAAGATCCAGACCTACAACGTCGAGAACCCGAAGCCGAGCTTCATCGGCCAGGTGTTCTCCACGCTGATCCCGTTCCTGCTGATCGCGGTCGTGTTCATCTTCTTGATGAACTCGATGCAGGGCGGCGGCTCCCGGGTCATGAGCTTCGCCAAGTCCAAGGCCAAGCTGATCACCAAGGACACTCCGAAGACGACGTTCGCGGACGTCGCCGGATGTGACGAGGCGATCGAGGAGCTCGGCGAGATCAAGGAGTTCCTCCAGGAACCGGGCAAGTTCCAGGCGGTCGGCGCGAAGATCCCGAAGGGCGTGCTGCTCTACGGCCAGCCCGGTACCGGTAAGACCCTGCTGGCCCGTGCGGTCGCCGGTGAGGCCGGCGTGCCGTTCTACTCGATCTCCGGTTCGGACTTCGTCGAGATGTTCGTCGGTGTCGGTGCCTCCCGGGTCCGCGACCTGTTCGAGCAGGCCAAGACGAACGCGCCGGCGATCGTGTTCATCGACGAGATCGACGCCGTCGGCCGGCACCGTGGCGCGGGCCTCGGCGGTGGCCACGACGAGCGCGAGCAGACGCTGAACCAGCTGCTGGTCGAGATGGACGGCTTCGACGTCCGCGGCGGTGTGATCCTGATCGCGGCCACCAACCGGCCGGATGTGCTCGACCCGGCGCTGCTGCGCCCGGGCCGCTTCGACCGGCAGATCGCCGTCGACGCCCCGGACCTGCCGGGCCGGACGCAGATCCTCAAGGTGCACGCCCGCGGCAAGCCGATGGCGCAGGACGTGGACCTGACCGCGGTCGCCCGCCGGACGCCCGGTATGACCGGTGCCGACCTGGCCAACGTGCTGAACGAGGCGGCGCTGCTGACCGCCCGCTCGAACGCGCAGCTGATCGACAACCGCGCGCTGGACGAAGCCATCGACCGCGTGATCGCCGGTCCGCAGCGGCGTACCCGCCTGATGTCGGACAAGGAGAAGGTGCTCACCGCGTACCACGAGGGTGGGCACGCGCTGGTCGCCGCGGCGCTGCCGCACTCCGACCCGGTGCAGAAGGTGACGATCCTGCCGCGTGGCCGCGCGCTCGGCTACACGATGGTGATGCCGGACGAGGACAAGTACTCGACCACCCGGTCGGAGATGCTGGACAAGCTGGCCTACATGCTCGGTGGCCGCGCCGCCGAGGAGATGGTCTTCCACGACCCGACCACGGGTGCCAGCAACGACATCGAGAAGGCGACGGCGCTCGCCCGGGCCATGGTCACGCAGTACGGCATGACCGAGCGGCTCGGTGCGATCAAGTTCGGCCAGGAGAGCGCCGAGCCGTTCCTCGGCCGCGACATCGGCAGCCAGCGGAACTACTCCGAGGAGATCGCGGCCGCGGTCGACGAAGAGGTCGGCAAGCTGATCCTGAACGCGCACCAGGAGGCCTTCGACATCCTGGTCGAGAACCGCGCGGTCCTGGACCACCTGGTCGAGGAGCTGCTGGAGAAGGAGACCCTGGACAAGCACCAGATCGCCCGCGTGTTCACGCCGGTGGTCAAGCGCGAGCGGCGGCCGGCCTGGACCGGCTCGTCCACCCGGGTCCCGTCCGACCAGCCGCCGGTGATGCCGATCCCGACCCGCGCGGAGCAGAACGGTTCGCTGTCCGACGTACTGCCCGGTGGTTCCGTCGGCCCGGACGAGGCGATCCGCCCGCCGGACTACGGCAGCGGCCCGACGCCGCCGACCAACCAGTGAGCCCAGAAGTGAGCTGAGACTCCAGGAAACGGGGGGCCCCCGGCGGGGGGGGGGGGGGGTGGTGGGGGGGGGGGGGGGGGGCGCGGGAGGGC
>NZ_JBSHBJ010000001.1:227160-262308 GCF_053611945.1 Kribbella sp. NPDC054772
CCACCCCTTGACCCCAGTAGTGCGGTGATACTCCCGTAAACGCCCCCCCCCGGAGGGGGGGGGGCGTTTTCGTTTGGCCGCCGGGTAGCGTTCCAGTGCCGCTGTCGGGAGGAGATCCGGGAATGACGTCACCGAAGTTCGACCACGCACGGGCCGAGAAGGCGGTCCGCGAGTTGCTGCTGGCGATCGGCGAGGACCCGGACCGCGAGGGCCTGCTGGACACGCCCGCCCGGGTGGCCCGGATGTACGCCGAGATCACCGCCGGCCTGGGACAGCGGGCGGAGGACGTGCTGACGACCACGTTCGCGCTCGAGCACGACGAGATGGTGCTCGTGAAGGACATCGAGGTCTGGAGCGTCTGCGAGCACCACCTGGTCCCGTTCACCGGTGTCGCGCACGTCGGCTACATCCCGAGCCGGGACGGCCGGATCACCGGGCTGTCGAAGCTCGCCCGGCTGGTGGACGTGTACGCGAAACGGCCGCAGGTCCAGGAGCGGCTGACCACACAGATCGCCGAGTCCCTGGTCGAGATCCTCCAGCCGCGCGGCGTGATCGTGGTGATCGAGTGCGAGCACCTCTGCATGACGATGCGCGGCGTCCGGAAACCGGGCGCGAAGACGATCACCTCGGCGGTCCGGGGCCAGCTCCGGAACCCGGTCACCCGCGCGGAGGCGATGAGCCTGATCGTCGGCTGAGCCGTAGCTCGCGGGTCGCCACGCTCGTTGAGTTTAAAAGTCCAGCCCTATGGACATTCTGTCGCTGAACGTTTACTTTCCGTAGTGGTGCTTGGCCAACGGGGACCAGGTGCCGGTGTGAGGAGGACAGATGTCAGGGCGTTTCCGGGTCGGCGCCGCACTCGCCGGGGTCGTCGTCCTGACGACCGCCGGGCTGGTCGCGGCGAACTGGGCCACCGCGGACACGCGAGCCAAGAACGGCCCGCAGACGACCACCAAGGCGGACACGAAACCGCTGGTCCCGGACACCCTCGACGCGCAGCTCGGGTCCGATTCGGGTGTCGTCGGCAGCTACTACGACGACGCCGGGCAACTGGTCGTCGCGGTGTCCGACCTGTCCGCGGCCGCGCTGGTCCGGCAGATCGGCGCGGTCCCGCGCCTGGTCAAGTTCACCGCGAAGCAGCTGAACGCCGTCCAGAACCAGCTGAACAAGCTGGCCCTGACATCCAGCGCCGGCAAGGTCCGGTCCTGGTACGTCGACCCGATCTCCGGGACCGTGGTGGTCACCGTG
This sequence comes from Kribbella sp. NPDC054772, assembly GCF_053611945.1. Lineage (NCBI taxonomy): Bacteria > Bacillati > Actinomycetota > Actinomycetes > Propionibacteriales > Kribbellaceae > Kribbella > Kribbella sp. NPDC054772. The sequence goes on from NZ_JBSHBJ010000001.1 coordinate 228,406, forward strand.
CCGAAGAACGCCCGCGACTCGATCACCGAGCGGTTCCTGGCCCGGGCGGTGGCCAACGGCGACCGTGTGACGGTGCGCCCGGCGGCCGGCACGATCCGCCCGACCGCGGACGACTTCGGCCTGCGCGGCGGCCTCCAGGTCGACAAGAACACCGGGTACACCTGCTCGCTCGGGTTCAACGCCCGGACCCGCAAGGGCAACCGGATCTTCCTGACCGCCGGGCACTGCACCTCGGGCAAGCCGTCGTTCTCGCGGAACGGGTACGTCCTCGGCAACACCTACACCTCGAACTTCCCGGGCCACGACTTCGGCTCCGTCGGCGTCATCGACGGCTGGGACCAGCAGGGGTACGTCGAGGGCTGGGGCTCCGGCAACGTCGCGGTCAAGGGGATCGGCGACGCCACGATCGGCTCGACCCTGTGCAAGTCCGGGAAGAGCACCGGCTGGACCTGCGGCCGGATCGTCGCCCGGGACGTGACCGTGAACTACGGCAACAACCGCGTGGTCCGCGGCCTGTTCCAGCACACCGCGTGCGTCGAGGCGGGTGACTCCGGTGGCGCGAACATGACCGGGAACACCGCCCAGGGCATCACCAGCGGCGCGGCGCTGATCAACGGGCAGTGCCTGGAGAAGTCCGGCCGGACCAACGAGTCGTACTCACAGCCGATCGGCGAGGTACTGCGCTCCACCGAGTCCCGCCTGGTCCTCGCGAACTGACCCCGGCGGCCGCCCGATCGGCGGCTGGTTGCCCGGCTGGGGGCGGGGGCTACTACGGTGTGTGGGTGAGAACTCAGTCGTGGAGTCACGTGGACGGGCTGCCGGTGCTGGACCGGTGCCTCGTCATGGGTGTCGTGAACGTGACGCCGGACTCGTTCTCGGACGGCGGCGAATGGTTCGAGCCGAGCGCCGCGATCAAGCACGGCCGGGAGCTGCTGGCCGAAGGCGCCGACCTTCTCGACGTGGGTGGTGAGTCGACCCGCCCAGGCGCCGCGCGGCCCTCGCAGGAGGAGGAGATCCGGCGCGTGCTGCCGGTGGTCGAGACGCTGGCCGCCGAAGGCGCGATCATCTCCGTCGACACGATGCGGTCGCAGGTCGCCGCGCTGGCCCTCGACGCCGGCGCCACGATGATCAACGACGTGTCCGGCGGGCAGTCCGACCCGGACATGCTCCCGCTGGTCGCCGAGCGCCGGACGCCGTACCTGTGCATGCACTGGCGGGGGCACTCGATCGACATGCAGAACCGCGCGGAGTACGTCGACGTGGTCGCCGAGGTGATCGCCGAACTGGCCGAACGCCTCGAGGTGATCAGCCAGGCCGGCATCGATCTGAACCGGGTCGCCGTCGATCCCGGGCTCGGTTTCGCGAAGAACGCGGACCACAACTGGGAGATTCTGCGGCGGTTGCGGGAATTCGCCGTACTGGAAAGACCGTTACTGATCGGTGCGTCCCGCAAGACGTTCCTCGGTAGGCTGCTCGCCGACGAGCAGACCGGTGAACTTCGGCCGGCCGTACGACGAGACGACGCGAGTGTGGCTGTTTCCGCCCTGGCCGCCGCAGCGGGTGCCTGGTGTGTCCGGGCACACGTGGTGGCGCCGAACGCGGACGCGGTCCGGGTGGCCAAGAGATGGGGAACTGTATGACGGACGGACCGCGGCAGGGCGCGGGGGCCGGGTCCGACGGTGCGCCGAAGCGTCCCGCCGGTGCCACGGCGGAGGACGTCGTACTGAACGCCAACACCGCGTTCTACAACGCCTTCGAGGCCGGCGACCTGGACCTGATGGCGGCCGTCTGGCTGCCGGAGCCCGATCCGGTCTGCATCCACCCCGGCAACGCCGCGATCTCCGGGTACGCCGAGATGATGCGGGCCTGGGCGATGATCTTCGCGAACACGCCGTACATCCAGTTCTTCCTCACCGACGTGCAGGTGCGGGTGGATGACGACGTGGCGTACGTCACGTGTACGGAGAATGTCCTGTCGTCGGGCGAGGGTGCTCCCGAAGAAGGATTCGCAGGTGGCAAGGCGCTCGCGACGAACGTTTTCCGCCGAACTTCTGCCGGTTGGCGGTTGTGGATCCACCATGCCTCCCCGGTACTGTCGTCTGGGGGCCGACAGGAGGAGGCGCCGTGAGCGAGCGGAGCGAGGTCACCATCAAGAAGGTGCGGGGCCGTGATATCTCCTCCTGATGTGATCGAGATCCTTGGCATCCGCGGGTTCGGGCGCCACGGAGTGTTCGATCACGAGCGGGCCGACGGGCAGGAGTTCGTCGTGGACGTCCGGCTGGAGCTGGACACCCGGTCCGCCGCGGCCTCCGACGACCTGGCCGACACCGTGAACTACGGGGTGGTGGCCGAACAGGTGCACAAGGCGATCGAGACCGATCCCGTGAACCTGATCGAGACCCTCGCCCAGCGCATCGCCGATCTCTGTCTCGCCGACGAGCGAGTGACAGCGACGGCCGTGACCATCCACAAACCCTCGGCGCCGATCTCGGTGCCGTTCGACGACGTTGTCCTGACCGTGCAGCGCAGAGCCGGAGATTCCCGTGACTGAGACCCCTAGTCCCCACGTCATCGACGCGGACACCCTGAGCGGTGGCCTGAAGCCGATCCGCCAGGTGATCCTGTCGATCGGCAGTAATCTCGGCGACCGTGAGGCGAACCTGCAGGGCGCGGTCGACGCGCTGCGGGACACCCCGGACGTCGTCGTGGTCGAGGTGTCGCCGGTGTACGAGACCCAACCGATCGGCGGCCCGGACGAGTCCGGCCCGTACCTGAACATCGTCCTGCTCGCCGACAGCACGCTCGCCGTCGACCTGCTGCTCGAGCGCGCGCACGCGGTCGAGGAGGCGTTCGGCCGGGAGCGCAGCGTGCCGGGCGCGCCGCGGACCCTGGACATCGACCTGATCACCTACGGGCAGAAGACCATCGAGTCCGAGGAGCTGACGATCCCGCACCCGCGGGCGCACGAGCGTGCGTTCGTGCTGGCCCCGTGGCTGGACATCGAGCGGGACGCCGTACTGCCGGGCCACGGTCCGGTCGCGGAGCTGCTCGCGAAGGTCGGCACCGAGGGCGTGACCAAGCTCGACGTCGAGCTGCAGTAGTGGTGTCCGGCGGTACCGAGCCCGGCCGGGCGCCCGGGGACAAGCAGGAGCCGCCCCGCCCGGGCTCGGTGCGGCCGACGTCGCGCCGGCTGCTGGTGGCGATCGCCGTCCTCGGCCTCGCCGTCGGCGTGACGATCGTCAAGGTGATCGAGTCCGGTGGCGGTGTCGCGCCGGCGGTGTCGTGGCTGACGCTGGTCGCCTGGGCGTTCCTCGCTGCGCTGCTGTTCGCCGCGGCGCGCAACACCCACCAGCGCATCCAGGTACGGCGGGAACGCTTCGAGGCGTCCCGCGCCGTGTTCCTGTTGATGATCGGAAAAGCCAGCGCTTTCGTCGGCGCGTTGTGCACCGGTGTTTACGCAGGGTTCGCGTTAAGCTTCCTGCGAGCGATGGGGTCCAGCGGGCCTCGTAACCGTGTGATCATGGCCGGTGCCGCGGCCGTGATCTCTGTGCTGGTCGTCACGGCCGGATTGTTGCTCGAACGTGCGTGTCGGATTCCCGAGGACCCCGACGAGACCCCCTAACATGACGACCCATGGGGTCAAGGGGTAGCCGCCGTCGAACCAGGACCACAGTTCTCACCGTTGCCAACGGTCTGTTGATCGTTGTCTGCCTGGGCGTGAGTATCGCGCTCTTCTCGCAGAATGCCTGGATTCTCCGGGCCGCCGCCGGGGGTGCTGTCCTCGTCGCGATCGCTGCCTCGGTGCTGTTCCGGCACCAGTTGCTGGTCGAGCGGCTGGCGCACTCCGACGAGCGCGCCCAGGTCGCCCAGGAGTACTCGCGGATCACCAGCGCGCGCGTCGTCGAGAACGCGGAGTTCGTCGACCTGATGCAGCGCCGGCTGGACAAGATCGATCAGCGCCTGGACAAGATCGACGAGGAGGTCGCGACCGTGGTCGCGGCCGGCGACAAACACTCCCAGGCCGACGCGCCGACCGTCGTGGACCTCAAGCTGCGAGGCCTGGCCGCATCCTGACGTCCCGTCCCATACTGCGGTGTGGGAGGGATGACGTATGGGGCTGGATGCGAACTATCCGGCCGTGACGATGAACAACCCGAGTGGGCACGTCACGGTCTACAACGAGGACCACCTGCCGATCGGGCAACTCGGGCCGTCGCCGTTCGAATCACCGTCGGTGAACGTCACCTGCAAACGCAGGGCCTGGGACGATCTCTACTGGTACCGGCTGCTGAATCCCGAGGGTTTCCCGTTCCCGGCCGACGAGGCGTACGTCTCCGCCGACGAGACCCACGAGTTGCACCCGGAGCAGCCGTACCCGATCCCGGAGTGCGCGAGCGGCTGTCCGATCAAGATCGGGCAGGCGGTGGGGGCCGGCGTGCTGGCGATCGGATCTGTCGCCGCGGCGGCCGCTTGGCGGCGTAAGCGCCGTACCTTGGGCACCGCCTGATCGGCGGGCGTGCTGTCAGGTTGGATCGGGTGCCGACGACCCGGGACAGGATCGTCGGCACCCGGACGAGAGTGGGCTACTGGCCGTAGCCCTTCGCGGTCCAGCCGAGCGAACCGAGCGAGCCGCCCTTCATGTCGGTCGCGACACCGTCGGACTTGTTGGCGTCGAAGTGCGCCGAGGCCCTACCGTCCGCGGTGATCGCGAGCAGCGGACGGCCGTTCGGGTGCGCCGTACAGAAACCGGTGCTCAGGCTGGTGAACGAGGCCCAGCCGCTCGAGCGCAGCGTCTTGCCGGTGATCTTGCCGGTGGCGCGGTTGATCGACCACTCCCTGAGTTCACCGTTGCTCCGGGTGCCGATCAGGACGTCGGCGGTGTTGCTGCCGGTTCCCCGGGTGCCTTCGTGGGTCAGCGTGTTGACCGTGTCCCAGCCGGTGGTGGCGAGCTTCACCGGCGCCGAGTACGTGAAGACGCCGTCGACGTATTTCTCCTTGTACCGGTAGAGCGTGCTGCCGGCCACCCGGAACAGGTACGGCGAGCCCGTGGCGAGGACCCGGGTACTGGCGAAACCGTTGGTGAGGTGACTGGCGCTCATGGTCCGCATCTTCCAGGTGCCGTCCGCGTCCTTGTACAGCTCGCGGCTCACCTTGAACAACCAGCCACTGGTCGGGTGCGCCGCGATCTCGGTGGTGCGGACGGTGGTGTCGTCGCCGGCCGCGCCGAGTTGCTGGTACGCCGACGGCACCCAGGGGAGCGTGTCGCCGAAGGTCTCGGTGGTGCTGGTCTTGCCTCCGTCGAAGGAGTAGGTGAGTCGCTGCCCGTCGGCGCGGTACGCGGTGGTCGATACCTTGCAGTCGGCGGGGACGTCGCCGATCGCGGCGGTGGCCGGGCGGGCAGTTCCGGCGATCGCGGTCACGGCGAGACCGGTCGCGGCGACGGCCAGCGCGGTGGCGCCGGCCAGGATGGATTTACGCATGGGGGAATCTCCAGAGGATCGGGGGTTGGCTGTTCAGTAGGTCTTTTCGGTCCAGCCGAGGGAGCCGAGCGAGCCGCCCTTGATGTCGGTGCCCTTGCCGTCCTTCGCGTTCGCGTCGAAATGCACCGAGGCCCGGCCGACGGCGGTGATGCCGAGTAGCGCGCCACCGTTCGGGTGCGAGTTGCAGAAACCGATGTTCAGGCTGGTGAAAGGCGCCCAGCCGGAGTCGCGGAGGACGGACGAGGTGATCTTCACCGGCGTGGTCTCGGAGATCCGCCACTCCTTGAGTTGCCCGTTGGTCTTGGTGCCGACCAGCACGTGCACCGGGGCGGCAGCGGTTCCGCCGGTGCGCCGGTACTTCAGGGTGGTGACTGTGTCCCAGGCGTCGCCCGGCATCTTCACCTGCGTCGAGACCACCGGCTCGTTGGCGTAGTTCACCGTGAACCGGTACAGCGATTTGCCCACGACGCGGTAGTAGTAAAGGCCCGGTCCGCTGACGAGGATCCCGGTCCCGGCGAACCCGGAGGCCAAGCGCTTCGTGGTGACCTCGGTGACCCGCATCTCGCCGTCGATGCGCTGGCCGACGCGGTGCACCCGGTAGAGATAGCCGTCGGTCGGATGCGTGATCAGGCTGCTGCTGGTGAACGATTCGTCGCCACCGGCATCGCCGGCCTCCGCGAGGGCGGTCGGCACCCAGTCGAGTGTGTCGCCGGGCAGGGCTTCGGTGCTGGTCTTGCCGCCGACGTACCTGTAGCGGAGACGCTGTCCGTCGGAGCGGTAGGCCGTGGCGCTGGCCTGGCAGTCGGCCGGTACGTCGCCGAGCGCCGCAGTGGCTGGGCGAGCGGTGCCGACGACTGTGGTCACGGCGAGACCGGTCGCGGCCACGGCCAGCGCCAGCGCGCCGGCCAGGATGGGCTTACGCATCGAGTGATTCCTCCAGGAAGGGTGGGGGGCTGCGGCCGGTTGCTACAGGAGCGCCGGACCGCGATCCGAGCGTAGGAACGGCGACCGCCGTGGCTCTGCCCGTACTTCACCCGCACTTCACCGGTACTGCGCGTGGACTGTTCCCGTGCTGAGCTTGCGCTTGGGCGGGTCTCCGCAGATCGAGATCCTCCGGTCAGCGGGGACGCCGGTCGCGTAGGTTCGGGGTGTGGATCTCGCGAAGCTGTTGAAGGTTGCCGGTGCCGCTGTCGAGCGTGGGCGGGCGGTGACCGAGTCGCGCGCGCCGGGGGAGCTGACGTCGAAGGGCGACCGCGACATGGCCTCCGAGGTGGATTTCGCCGTGGAGCGCGAGGTACGGGCGTTCCTCGAGCGCGAGACCCCCGAGATCGGGGTGCTCGGCGAGGAGGAGGGCGGCGCGACCGACGGCACGCGCTGGGTGCTCGATCCGATCGACGGGACGGTGAACTTCATCCACGGCGTACCGCTGTGGGGCATCTCGCTGGGGCTGATCCACGAGGGGCGCGCGGTCGCGGGAGTGATCGACCACCCGGCGCTCGGGACGACGTACGCCGCCGCCGAGGGACTGGGCGCAACCTGCAACGGCAAGCCGATCCGGGGCAGCGAGTGCACCGACCTGACCGAGGCCTTGGTTGCCGTCGGCGACTATGCGGTCGGCCCCGACGCCGAGCAGGCGAACGCCGAACGCCTCGCGCTGACCCAGCGCCTCTACCCGCGCGTGCAACGCCTCCGGATGATCGGCACGGCCGCCACCGCCCTGACCTGGACGGCCAACGGCTACTTCGACGCGATGATCATGTTCTCGAACAAACCCTGGGACACCATGGCCGGCGTAGCCATCTGCCGCGAAGCCGGTGTCACCGTCCTCGACCTAGACGGCACCAACCACACCCCCGACTCCCGCGGCGTCTTCGCAGTAGCCACCGCCCTCCGAGAACCCCTCCAGGAGCTCCTCGGCTGACCTAGCAGCTGGGAAACTTCTGGCCACTATCCGCCCCTTTCTTTCCCAACCACCGCTTGTCCACAGGCATCCGGCGGCGGACGCGGGAATCCGTCATGCTGTCGCGGATGGATTGGTGGTGGCGGCAACAGCTCGCGGACGAGGGGCTCGAGGTACTGATTCACGAGCAGCGCCGAGTGGTGTCCCGGGTGCAGTTGCTGGCGGCCGGGCGGTCCGTCGACGACCTACGCCGCAAACTCCGCAACCGCCGGTGGCAGACCGTCCATCCCGGTGTCTACGTGACCCACACCGGACCGATCGGGTACGACGAACACCTCGTCGCGGCGCTGCTCTATGCGGGACCGCAGGCGGCGTGGAGCCATTACACGGCCGCGGAACAGACCGGTCTGATCAAGCCTGACCGACAACGCCGTGTGTACGTGAGCATCCCGTGGAGTCGGCGTGTTCGCGCTCGCCCGAATCTTGTGATCACCCGGGACTCGCACTGGGAGGACCGGTTGGCCACGGTGATCCCACCACGGAGCCGGCCGGCCGAGGCCGTGCTGGAGATCGTCGGCATCTCCGAGTCGCTGGACGCTGCGGCCGCGGTCGTCGCGGAGGCTTGCCAGAGCGGCAGGGTGACGCCAGCCGAGATCCTGACCGCGCTCGCCACCCGCCCCCAGCTCCGCCATCGGGCCGCGCTGCGGCCGATTCTCGCGGACGTCGCGCAGGGGACTCATTCCTTGCTCGAGCTGCGCTACCTGCGACAGGTCGAGCGAGCGCACGGGCTGCCTCGCGGGCAGCGGCAGCGGGCGGTCGACGGCGAATACACCGACGTGGCCTACCCGCCGTACGGGCTGGTGGTCGAGCTGGACGGGCGTCTGCACTTCGCGCCGCGGCAGCGGTGGCGGGACCTCGATCGCGACAATCGCGCCGTGCTGCGGTCGGAGGCGACGTTGCGGTACGGGTGGCTCGACGTCACGGGGCGTCCCTGCGCGGCCGCCGTACAGGTGCTGCGGGTGATGCGCCGCAGCGAGCCGTCGCTCGGCGCCCGCTCGTGCGGCCCGGCCTGTCCCGTTCGTTGACCGAGGTTGGGAAACAAAGGGTCACCAGGCGGACCTTTGTTTCCCAGCCGACCTACTTGTCGATGTCGCCGACGACGAAGAACATGCTGCCGAGGATGGCGATCATGTCGGGGATCATGGTGCCGGGGAGCAGGGCCGGGAGGGCGGAGATGTTGTTGAAGCTGGCCGAGCGGAGTTTCAGGCGCCACGGGGTCTTGTCGCCGCGGGAGACCAGGTAGTAGCCGTTGATGCCGAGTGGGCTCTCGGTCCAGGCGTAGGTCTGGCCCTCGGGGACCTTGAGGATCTTCGGCAGCCGGACGTTCACCGGGCCGGCCGGCAGGGTGGAGAGCTTGTCGAGGCAGGCGTCGACGAGGTCGAGGGAGACCTTCACCTGCTCGAGCAGTACGGCGAAGCGCGCGAAGCAGTCGCCCTCGGGACGGGTGACGACGCGGAGGACGTCCTGCAGGTCGCCGTACGCGAGGTACGGCTCGTCGCGGCGGAGGTCGGCGTCCACGCCCGAGGCGCGGGCGATCGGGCCGGAGACGCCGTACTGGGCGATCAGTTCGGGGGACAGCTTGCCGACGCCGACCGTGCGCGCCCGGAAGATCTCGTTGCCGAGGACGATCTCCTCGATGTCGGGGAGGCGCTTGCGGACCGCGGCGGAGGCGGCGGCCGCGCGGCCGAGCCAGCCGTACGGCAGGTCCTCCTTCAGGCCGCCGACCCGGTTGAACATGTAGTGCATCCGGCCGCCGGACAGTTCCTCCATCACCGCCTGGATGGTCTCGCGCTCGCGGAACGCGTAGAACACCGGCGTGATCGCGCCGAGCTCCAGCGGGTACGAGCCGAGGAACATCAGGTGGTTCAGGACCCGGTTCAGCTCGGCAAGCAGGGTACGCAGCCAGACGGCGCGCTCGGGGACCTCCAGGTTCATCATCCGCTCGACCGCGAGTACGACGCCGAGCTCGTTGGCGAACGCGGACAGCCAGTCGTGCCGGTTCGCCAGCACGATGATCTGGCGGTAGTCGCGGACCTCGAAGAGCTTCTCGGCGCCGCGGTGCATGTACCCGATGATCGGTTCGCAGCCGACGATCCGCTCCCCGTCCAGCGTCAGCCGCAGCCGCAGTACGCCGTGCGTCGCCGGGTGCTGCGGCCCGATGTTGAGCACCATGTCGGTCGTCGGCAGGTCGGAACCGGCCCCGCCCCGCTCGAAAGCAGGATCGAATCCGGCGGCACCAGCCCCGACTCCCACCACTTTTTCCGTGCTCATGCCTCCTATCGTGACAGGCTGGGGGCGTGGACGACCTCTTCGCACCCTCGGATGTCAGGTGGACGCCGGTTTCGCCGAAGCTGGCGACGCTGCGCCGGTTGAACGCGGCGATCGTGGCCGGGATCGTCGGGATCGCGGCGCTGATCGTGCTCGGGCTGACGCTGGACTGGCTGTACGGCGTCCTCGCGCTGGTCGTGATCGCGCTCGTTTTCGGCTGGGCGTGGGTCCTGATCGGGCGGAACCAGCGGTCCTGGAAGTACGCCGAGCGGGAGGACGAACTGCTGGTCACGCACGGGATCATGTTCCGCGAGCTGGTCGTCGTACCGTACGGGCGGATGCAGTTCGTGGACGTGACCGCCGGGCCGCTGGAGCGGGCGTACGGGATGGCCACCGTCGAGCTGCACACCGCGACGCCGGCGACCGACGCGAAGATCCCGGGGCTGCATCCGGACGAGGCAGGCCGGCTGCGGGATCGGTTGTCCGCCCTCGGTCAGGCGCAGGCGTGGGGCCTGTGACCGAGCAGGCCGTGGAGACCGCCGGCCAGCGGCTCCACCCCCTCACGCCCTTCGTCAAGGGCTGGGGCTACTTCGTCGTCGCGGCGGTCGCCCTGGTCAACAACGAGGGTCTGCGGAGCAATCTGACGTTCGCCGGGATCGGTCTGGCAGCGGTGCTCGTCGGCGGCATCCTGCTCGGGTCGCTGTCCTGGTGGTTCACCAAGTGGCAGCTGACCGCCGAGGCGATCCGGGTGGACAGCGGGTTCCTGTTCCGCCGGACCCGGATCATCCGGTTCGACCGGATCCAGGCGATCGACGTCGCCCAGCCCTTCGTCGCGCGGCTGTTCGGCATGGCGGAGCTGCGGATGGACGTGGCGGGCGGCGGCAAGAGCGACGGCAAGCTGAGCTACTTCAAGTACGACGAGGCGGTCGACCTCCGCACCACGCTGCTGGTCCGCGCCAAGGGTGAGAAGGCCGCCGAGCAGCAGGAACACGAGCAGCTGGCCGAGTCCGAGGCTCCGCCGCTGCTGACGGTCCCGACCGATCGGTTGCTCGGTGCGACGTTGCTGTCGTCCACCGTCGTCGCCAGCGCCGGCGCACTGGTTTGGGTGATCATCGCGACGATGGTCCTGAACTTCCACATCGGGCTGTTCGCGGCGGTGCCGCTGCTGCTCGGTGTGGTGCAGCCGATCTGGAAGCAGGTCGTGGGCAACCACGGGTTCACGCTGTCGGAGTCCAACCACGGTCTGCGGACCAAGCGCGGGCTGTTCGACGTCCAGCGGCAGACGATCCCGCCGGGCCGGGTACAGGGCCTGCTGATCACCGAGCCGTTGATCTGGCGGCTGATCGGCTGGGCCAGGGTCGAGCTGGACATCGCTGGTGTGGCGGGCCAGAAGGAGGACGGTGACGACCTGCTGGAGGGCGCGCAGCTGCTCCCGGTCGGCGACCTGAAGGAGATGGCCTACGTACTCGCCAGAGTCCTGCCGGGACTCGATCTGGCCCAGATCCAGATGCATGTGGCGCCGCAGCGCTCGAAGTGGCTGCGTCCGATCGGCTGGCGCTACCTGGCGTACGGCGTCGACGACCAGGTCATGGTCACCACGCGCGGCTGGGTGAGCCGCCGTACGTCGATCGTGCTGCACCACAAGACGCAGTCGGTCCGGATGGTGCAGGGGCCGGTCCAGCGCCGGCTGAGACTCGCCAACGTGCACGTGGACACCCCAGTGGGGCCGACCAACGCTGTGGCGTTGCATCGCGACCAGGCCGAGGCTGCAGCGCTGCTGGAAGGTCAGGCCGAGAGGGCACGCGAGGCACGCCGTACCGTCGCCGCGTCGTTCGCTGTCCAGACCCAGCCGAACGCACCGAGGCCGGACGGGTCCAGCAGCTCACCTGCCTCGCCGGCTGACGACAACTCCGACAGGTAGCGGAGCGCGTCCGTCTGAGCGAGCTCCAGGCTCGGACGGGCGCCAGTGACGCCCAGCGCCTGCAGCGCGTCGCGTTGGCTCACGATGGTGCCGCCGAGCGAGTCGAGCGCCACGTGCGCGGTCACGTCGCACGAACCGTCCAGCACCGGCTCACACTCCCGCCCGTCGCGAAAGCCCGTCACAGTCCCGTACGGCGGCCTGTTGTCGCGTACATGTCCGTAGTCGATGGCGATCGCCACCGCACCGCCGGCCAACCGCCGTACGACGTTCTGCCAGGCCTCGTCGCGGGCCAGTCCGATCTCGGCGCGTTCGCCGGGCTCACCAGGCCACCACTCCCGCAGCCAGGCGAGGTCGTTGCCTTCGACAACCGCACCTGGTGTCAGATCGGCAGTCAGATAACGCGGTACGCCGTCCGCGTCCCACTCGACCAGCTCACAGGGCACGTTGTCGAGCCACTCGTTGGCGATCACCAGTCCGGTCAGGCGATCGGGGAGCTGGTCGTCCAGCTCGATGTCGAGCACTGAGAGGCCAGCGGACCGCAGTACCTCGCCCAGCTCGCCGGAGCCGGCGCCGACGTCGACGACCTGGTCCACGCCGAGCTCACCGGCGAGCCGGGCGATCGCCTGTCCGAACAACGGCGACACGTGCACCGACGTACGGAAGTGCGCTGCCGGACGCTCCCGGCGGTAGAAGCCGTCGGGGCCGTAGAGAGCGTGCTGCCAGGCTTGCCGGAACGTGTCGGTCATCGCCCTACCCGTGCGGTTGCATTGGACCGGACTGATTCTAGGATCAGGCAGCGTGGCGAATCTTCCGGAGCAGCTCGCGGTCCTGTTCGAGGGCGACCCGGCGTTCGATGTGGTCGGTGCGGAACCGCCGTACGTCGTCACTCCCGCGTGGCTCGCGGCGCGGAAGGCGGACATCGCCGAGCTGGTCGACCGGCCCGTCCTGGGGCAGGTGTCGGCGAGCAACAAGTTCTTCGTCGAGGGTTCGCCGCTGCTGGTCGACACCTTCTACTACATGTTCCGGAGTCTGTGGCCGCCGATCGGCATCCTGGCCGGTGGCGCGCGGAACCTGCACTTCCTGCTGCTGAACGAGTGGCGCGCGGAGAAGCAGGAGGTCGATACCAACATCGCCAACTGGCGGGAGACCCCCGGGAAGTTCGACATCCCGTTCCCGCTGCGCCAGGACCACGCGTCGCAGGAGGAGGTCATCCGCGGCTGCCGCGACCTGTTGGACCTGCTGGCCGGGATCCCGGGGCTGGAGGCCCGCCGGAAGGCGATGGCCACCATGCTGGACCGCATCCTTGGGGACCCGGCGCTGCTCGACTTCCACGTGACCGAGGACCGGCCGGCGGTGACGAAGCGCTGGGTCGAGGAGTTCGGCGACGACGACATCCGGCAAGCGTTCCCGCACCTGTCCGGCAACCCACTGGACCTGCTGGTGTTCGGGATGAACCGGTTGCAGGCGGCGTACGACGGGATCGCGGCGGTGACGCCGGAGGCGGAGCGGCCGTTCACCGACGAGGTGGCCTCGCTGCTCGGGCAGATCGGGCGGACCGATCTGCCGGCCGGGCTGTCGTTCTCGGTGCTCGGCCCGTCCGGGACCGCCGAGGTACAGCAGGCGCTGGACCAGGCCAAGACCCGGCTGGAGCCGGCCGAGTGGCGGCGCCGGCGGCAGGCCTGGATGATCCGGGCCGTCGAGGCCGGTGCGCACTCCGAGGCGCGGGAGTTCCTGGCCGCGACGTACCAGGTCGGCGCGAGCCTGAACGGGATGCCCAACACGGCGAAGCCCTCCGACCAGCTGTACCTCGTCTCCGGCTTCTACAAGGGTCTGCGCGACCTGTACGCGTTCCGGCCGCCGAAGCCGGTCGTGGAGGCCGAAGCGGCCGCACCGGACAAGCAGCGGGCGGATGCGCCCGCCGTCGGCGACCCGATCGCCGAGCTGAACGAGATGACCGGTCTGGGCCCGGTGAAGACCCGGGTGCACGAGTTGGTGGCGGAGGCGAAGCTGGCCAAGCTGCGGGCCGAGGCCGGGCTGCGCTTGCCGAAGCCGATGGGTCACCTGGTCTTCAGCGGCAACCCGGGCACCGGCAAGACCACCGTGGCCCGGATCCTGGCCGAGGTCTACCGGGACCTGGGCATGCTGTCGTCCGGTCACCTGGTCGAGGTGGGACGGGCCGACCTGGTCGCGTCGTTCACCGGTCAGACCGCGTCGCGGGTCACCGAGGTGGTCGAGCGGGCGCTGGGTGGCGTGCTGTTCATCGACGAGGCGTACTCGCTGTTCACCGGATCGGAACGGGACTTCGGCCGCGAGGCCGTGGCCACGCTGATCCAGCTGATGGAGACGCACCGCAACAACCTGATCGTGGTGATGGCCGGCTACCCCAAGGAGATGTACTCGCTCGTCGATAGCAACCCGGGGATCCGGTCCCGGGTCCGGACGTTCGTGAACTTCCCGGACTACACCGACGGCGAGCTGCACCAGATCTTCCTGCAGGCCGCCGGGCAGGCCGGATTCGAACTCGGCGAGGGCGTGTCCGACCTCGTGCTGGCCGACCTGCGCAAGGTGCCGCGGGCGCCCGGGTTCGGCAACGCGCGCACGGTCCGCACGATGCTGGAGCGGATCGCGACGCTGCAGGCGGTCCGGCTGGCCGCGCTCGAGTCCCCGACCATGGAACAGGTCCGGACCATCGAGCGGGACGACGTCGCCGATCTCGCCGAGGAGAGCATCGGCGACCTGCCGCGGCACGAGGACCCACGCTCCGAGCTGCAGGGCATGACCGGGCTGACCGAGGTCAAGGAAACCGTTGAGCGGCTGGCCGCGGAGGCGCAGGCCGACATGCTCCGGGCCAAGGCCGGGATGCCGCCGGCCGAGCGGTCCCGGCACATGGTGTTCACCGGCAACCCGGGCACCGGGAAGACGACGGTGGCCCGGCTGCTCGCGGAGATCTACCGGGACCTCGGGTTGCTCGGTGTCGGTCAGCTGGTGGAGACCAGTGGCAACGAGCTGATGGGCAAGTACATCGGCCAGACCGCTCCCAAGGTGCAGCGGGCGGTGGACCAGGCGCTGGGCGGGGTGCTGTTCATCGACGAGGCGTACACGCTGGCGGACCGGCACTCGTACGGCGCCGACGCGCTCGCCACCTTGATCCAGCTGATGGAGGAGCACCGCGACGACTTGGTCGTGGTCCTCGCCGGGTACACCGAGCAGATGGAGGGGCTGTTCCTGCAGAACCCTGGTCTGCGCTCACGGCTGCCAACGACCGTTGAGTTCCCGGACTACTCGCTGCCCGAGCTCCAGGAGATCTTCGAGTTCCAGAGCCATAAAGCGGGGTACTTGCTGGCCGACGGTGTCGTGGAGCGGGTCGGCTCGTTGCTGGACCGGATCCGGCGGGCTCCCGAGTTCGGCAACGGGCGGGACGTCCGCAACCTGTTCGAGGCGACGGTGTCGCAGCAGTCCGTCCGGATCAACGCGTTGACCGACCCCAGCGTCGACCAGTTGCGTGAGCTGACGACTGCCGACGTACCGGAGGACTGGCAGGGCAAGAAGGCGTCGAAGGCAGTGGGCTTCCAGGTCAGGAACTAGAACCCAGCGGTACGGCGCCGAACTGGCGCCAGACACCTTCGGCGTTCTCGCGCCACAGTCCCAGCTCGGTCAGCTTGATGCTCGGGGCCGGTGCGGCCGCCAGCGCGGCGTTCGCCTCGGCGACCACGTCCGGGCCGCCCTGGGCGGACGACGAGATCGTCAGGTGCGGATGCGGGTCCGGGAACTCACCGCCGTATGGCGGGCACTCGGGAAAGGCCGCGAACACGGCCTGTAGCAGCGAGCGGACCGTGTCGAACGGCTCGGGCCTCAGCCACGCGGTGCCGTTCGGGAACTGACCAGCGGTCGGAAAACTGAGATCGAACTGCTCGACCGACGAGACGGCGGACCGCAGCCGGGCGATGTCGGCGTCGGTGGGTTCGGCGACCCAGGGGACCAGGACCGAGACGTGCGGCGGGATGAGCTCGGTCAACGGGACCTGCGGTCTCGCGGTGGACCGCGACACCGACCTCCAGCGCTCCGTGTACGCCGCCAACTCGGGCACTGTGATCAGAATCGCCGTCAATTCGGTCCCCGCAGCCCACGCATCACTCACCGCCCCATGCTCTCATCACCTACGCTGACAAGTAGATCGTCTGGTACCCCACCTGCGGGACTGGAACGAGAAGAGAGTGAGCGATGGAACGGATCGGCTTGATCGGAGCCGGCCGGGCCGGGACCGCCGTGGGAGCAGCCTTGGCGGCCGCCGGGCATCCCCTGGTCGGAGTGACCGCGCGGTCGGAGGCGTCGAAGGAACGCGCCGCCCGGCTTCTGCCTGCTGTGCCGGTGCTGAGCGCCGACGAGGTCACGACCCGCGCCGACGTCGTCCTGGTCGCAGTACCTGACGACCTGATCGGTGAGGTCGCGCGGACACTGCCGCTGAGCAGTGCGCAGTACGTCGTGCACCTGTCCGGCGCACACGGCCTGGCGCCGCTGACCGGGCTGGCCGCGACCCCGATCGCTCTGCATCCCTCGATGACGTTCCCGGGCGGACCGGTGAGCCTCGACGGGGTGATGTTCACCGCAACCGCTCCGGACGCCGCGAGGTACGTCGTCGAGCGGCTCGTGAAGGCCGTGAACGGGCGGGTGCAGTGGGTCGCCGACGACCAGCGCGCCCGGTACCACGCGGGTCTCGTGCACGGCGCGAACCATCTGACCACGCTGGTCGCCCAAGCGATCGGCGTACTGCGGGAAGCGGGCGTCGCGGATCCGGCGGCGACCCTCGGGCCGCTGCTGGCCGCAACCCTCGACAACACGCTGCGATCCGGTCATCATGCGCTCACCGGGCCCATTGCCCGGGGCGATGTCGACACGGTGGCAGCACATCTGACAGCACTGCGGGACCGGGAGGCGACGACGTACGCCGAACTGGCCCGCGCGACGGTGGAGATGGCAGCGGAAGACGGACGGCTGGACGCGGAGACAGCCGCTCGGTTCGCCGACGTACTGGCCGAAGCCCGCAACGGGCAGCGGCCGGACCGGACAGGGGAGGCACCGCGATGAGACTCACTCAGACGAAGGCCGAGCTGCGCGCCGCGGCCGCGATCCGGCCCCGGGCGGTCGTGATGACCATGGGCGCCCTGCACGAGGGCCATGCCGCGCTGCTCGGCGAGGCGCGGGAACGGGTCGGACCGGACGGCAGCGTCGTCCTGACGATCTTCGTGAACCCGCTGCAGTTCGGGCCGTCCGAGGACTTCGACCGGTACCCGCGGACGCTGGCCAGTGACCTGGCGATCGCGAAGAACGAGGGCGTCGACCTGGTCTTCAACCCGTCCCGGGACGAGCTGTACCCGAACGAGCCGTCGATCACGGTGCACCCGGGGCCGCTCGCGGACGAGCTCGAGGGCGTGTTCCGGCCAGGGCACTTCTCCGGCGTACTGACCGTGGTGTCGAAGCTGCTGCATCTCACCGCGCCGGACCTGGCGCTGTTCGGTGAGAAGGACTACCAGCAGCTGACGCTGATCCGCGAGATGGTGTGCGACCTCGACATGGACGTCGACATCGTGCCGGTGCCGACCGTGCGGGAGCCGGACGGGCTGGCGATGTCCTCACGCAACCGGTACCTGAGCGAGACCGAGCGTGACGAGGCTCTGGTGCTGTACCGCGCGCTCAGCGCCGGCGCGAAGGCGGGGATGAACGGACCGGACGCCGTACTGGCGGCCGCGCAGGCCGAGCTCGAGGCGGTGCCGTCGGTGAGGATCGACTATCTCGCGCTGCGAGCGCCCGATCTCGGTCCCGTGATCGGCCCCGGTGAGGCCCGGATGCTGATCGCCGCCCGGGTGGGTCAGACGCGTCTCATTGACAACATTTCCATCACTCTCAGATGAATTCGGTTGATACGGTCCCTGAATGACCGCACCCGCAGTCCCGCAGCGGCTGGCCGCTCCGGAAGCTGGTTGGACCGACTCTGTCGACGTGGTGGTGATCGGCTCCGGCGTCGCCGGGCTGACCGCCGCGCTCCGGGCCCGCGAGCTGGGCTCCGTGCTGGTGGTGACGAAGGATGTCGTCGCCTCCGGCTCCACGCAGTGGGCGCAGGGTGGCGTCGCCGCCGCCCTCGACCCGGAGGACTCACCCGAGGAGCACCTGCAGGACACACTCGTCGCCGGCGCCGGGCTCAGCGACCCGGAGGCCGTGCGGGTGCTGGTGACCGAGGGCCCGGACGCGGTGCGGGACCTGATCGACCTGGGCGCCCGCTTCGACACGATGGCAGACGGCGAGATCTCGCTCGGCCGCGAAGGTGGGCACCACCGCAACCGGATCGCCCACGCCGGCGGCGACGCCACCGGAGCCGAGATCGAGCGCGCCCTGGTCGCCGCGGTCAAGCGGGCCAAGGACATCCGGCTGATCGAGCACGCCCTGGTACTCGACCTGCTGACCACCGACGACGGTGCCGTCGCCGGCGTCACCCTGCACGTGATGGGTGAAGGTCAGCTGGACGGCGTCGGCGCGATCCGTGCCCGCGCGGTGATCCTGGCCTCCGGCGGTCTCGGACAGTTGTACGCGGCAACGACCAACCCGAGTGTGTCGACGGGCGACGGGATGGCGCTCGCGCTGCGGGCCGGCGCGCAGGTGCGCGACCTGGAGTTTGTGCAGTTCCACCCGACCGTGCTCTGGCTCGGCAAGGGCGCGAAAGGCCAGCAGCCGTTGGTGTCCGAGGCCGTCCGCGGTGAGGGCGCGTTCCTGGTCGATCACAACGGCAAACGTTTCATGCAGGGTCAGCACGAGCTCGCCGACCTGGCGCCGCGGGACATCGTGGCGAAGGCGATCATGCGCCAGATGCTTGCCACCGGCAAAGACCACGTGTACCTGGACGCCCGGCACTTCGGCGACGAGAAGTGGCGCGTCCGCTTCCCGACCATCCTGGCGTCCTGCCGCTCGCACGGGATCGACCCGGTCCACGAGCTGATCCCGGTCGCGCCGGCCTGCCACTACTCGTCCGGTGGCGTCCGGACCGACCTGAACGGCCAGACCTCGGTGCCCGGTCTGTACGCGTGCGGCGAGGTCGCCTGCACCGGCGTCCACGGCGCCAACCGGCTGGCCTCGAACTCGCTGCTCGAAGGCCTGGTCTTCGCCCGCCGGATCGCCGCGCATCTCGCGGACGGACTGCCCGAGCAGCGGGAGCCGGCCGAGGACCGTCGTACGCCGGGACTCGTCGACGCGGACATCGTGCCGGAGGTGCAGCGGGCGATGACGGTCGGCGCCGGTGTGATCCGGAGCGCGTCGGGGCTCGCGGAGGCGGGGGCGACGATCGGGAAGCTGATCGAGCTGCCGTACGACGAGCCCGGGACGCCCGGCTGGGAGGCGACGAACCTGGTGACCGTGGCCTCCGCCCTGATCGCGGCCGCGACGGCTCGCGAGGAAAGCCGTGGCGCGCACTGGCGCGAGGACCACCCGGACCGCGATGATCTGCACTGGTCCGGCAGCCTGGACCTGACACTCGACCAGAACGCTGTGCCGAGGGCCACGTTTGTTCCGCACGAATCCGAGGAGAATGACCGGCATGGATGAGACAGTCGACCGGCAGTGGGTCGGTGACCTCGTGCGGGCGACCATCGAGGAGGACCTGGCCGGCGGTGTCGACGTGACCACCACGGCCACGGTCGACCCGGACCAGGTGTCGGTCGCCGAGCTGGTCGCCCGCGCCGACGGTGTGGTGGCCGGTCTGGAGATCGCCGAGCTGGTACTGCGCCAGGTCGCCGCACCGGACGAGATCGAGATCGAGTACGGCGTCCGCGACGGTGCGTCCGTCCGCCAGGGCGACGTGCTGATGACGGTCCGCGGCAAGACCCGGCAGCTGCTCACCGCTGAGCGCACCACGCTGAACCTGCTCTGCCACCTGTCCGGTGTCGCCACGCTGACGCGGCGCTGGGTGGACGCGGTCGAGGGCACCGGCGCGGTCATCCGGGACACCCGCAAGACGATGCCGCTGCTGCGCTCGCTGGAGAAGTACGCCGTCCGCTGCGGTGGTGGGAAGAACCATCGAATGGGCCTGTCCGACGCCGCGTTGATCAAGGACAACCACGTGATCGCGGCCGGTGGCGTCGCCGAGGCGTTCCGGCTGGTGCGCAAGGCCTACCCGGAGATCGGGATCGAGGTCGAGGTCGACTCGGTCGAGGACGCGCTGATCGCGGTCGAGTCCGGCGCCGAGCTGATCCTGCTCGACAACATGGACGTCCCGCTGCTGCGCGAAGCGGTCGAGAAGATCGCCGGCCGCGCGAAGCTCGAGGCCTCCGGCGGCCTGTCGCTCGACGTGGCCCGCGCCGTCGCGGAGACCGGCGTCGACTACCTCGCTGTCGGTGCGCTCACGCACTCCGCGCCGGTGCTCGACATCGCGTTGGATCTCCAGGAGGCCTGATGTTGCTGGCCGTCGCCGTCGAGAACACCAGGACGTTGGTTGGCCTGGTGCTCGACGGCACGGTCAAGCGGCACTGGTGGGTCGGCACCGATCCACGCCGTACGGCGGACGAGTGGGCCGTCTTGTTGCAGGGCCTGCTCTCCGGTGAAGGGCCCGTCAGCGGGATCGCGGTGTGTTCCGCCGTACCGCATGTGCTGCACGAGTTGCGGGACGTGGTGTCGCGGTACTACCGGGACGTGCCGAGCGTGGTGGTGGAGCCGGGGGTGAAGACGGGGCTGCCGGTGCTGGTGGACAACCCGCGCGAGGTCGGCACCGACCGGATCGCGAACGCGCTCGCGGCGGTGCACGCGTACGGCGCGCCCTGCCTGGTCGTCGACGTCGGGACGGCGATCACCATCGACGTGGTCAACCCGGCCGGCGCGTTCGTCGGCGGAGTGATTGCCCCAGGCATCGAAACCGCGACCGACGCGCTCGGGTCCGTGGCCGCGCAACTACGCCGGGTCGAGCTGGTCCGGCCGCGGTCGGTGGTCGCGAAGAACACCGTGGAGGCCCTGCAATCCGGTGCGATCCACGGCTTCGCCGCGCTCGTCGACGGCCTGGTCGCGCGGATCCGGACCGAACAGTCTCTTGACCCGGACACTCCGGTCGTCGTCACCGGCGCCCTCGCGTCGCTGCTCACCGGTCAGTTGAGTACGCCGGTCCGCGACGAACCGTTGCTGACCCTGCACGGCCTGTACCAGGCGTTCGCCCGCAACCACAGCTGAGGGTGATTTCCTCTTGTGCGCTTGAGGGATCCGTCCCACCATGAAGGCAGCTACTTTGGGGGGAAGCCATGAGAGCTGCTTATCGGATCATTGCCGGCCTGATCGCGATCGGCGTGGTGGTGCAGGCGATGGCCATCGCGGCCGCCTGGTTCATCGCGCTGAAGGACGGTCGACGACGGACTGGTGATCGACAAGAACTACAACGGCGACTGGGGTCACAGCCTGCACAGCATCGTCGGGTCGACCATCATCCCGTTGCTCGCGCTGTTGTTGCTGATCGTGTCGTTCTTCGCGCACGTCGAAGGCGGCGTGAAGTGGGCGCTGTACGTCTTCGGCCTCGTCGTGCTGCAGATCGCGCTCGCGTTCCTGGCCTTCGCCGTGCCGGTGATCGGTGCGTTGCACGGTCTCAACGCGCTGGCCCTGCTGGCGGTCGCGGGGCTGGCATCCAGACGCGCCGCCGGGGTGCCGGAGGTGGCCGGCGCGAAGTCCGGCCAAGCGGCCGCATAGATGCCTTGGGCAACTGAACGGCGGTGGTCGTGACCATGCGGCTGCCGCCGCGTCGTGTCCTGCTCGCGGTGCTGGCGACGATCGTCGTGCTGGCACCGATCGGCTTCTTCTGGCAACGCAGCCTGGTCCCGAACAACCTGTCGCCGATGACGATGGGGTACGCCGACTTCGGCGGCGGACCGGTCCCCGACCACCTCCACCACGGCGTGGACGTCAGCGAATTGACCGGACCGCCCGTGCAGAAGCCGGATGTCGTCGTCGACCTGGTCGCGCGCAAGGAACGCTTCGACATCCCGGGCCGTGGCTCGATGGACGGCATCACCTTGAACCACACGTCGCCCGGTCCGCGAATCGTCGCGAAACAAGGCGATCTGGTGCAGATCACGCTGCACAACGACAACGTGACCGACGGAATCACGTTGCACTGGCACGGGGTCGACGTACCGAATGCCGAGGACGGTGTCGCGGGCGTGACCCAGGACGCGGTACTCCCCGGTGGGTCGCACGTGTACCGCTTCGTCGCGAGGGACGCCGGCACGTACTGGTACCACTCGCATCAGATCTCCCACGAACAAGTGCGGAAGGGCCTGTACGGCGTACTCGTCGTGCAACCCACACCGACGGACGTGATCGCCGCGATCCACACGGACGACCAGGTGCGCACGGTGAACGGCGAGTACGGCGAACGTCGGGTGAAGGCGCCGGGTCCGGTCGCGCGGGTGCGGTTGATCAACACCGACAACGGGCCAATGTCGGTCTGGGTCGACGGAGCGTCGTACAAGGTGGTCGCGGTCGACGGGCGGGACGTGAACGCGCCGACGGTGGTGAGCGGGAAGAAGGTACTCGTCACCGCGGGCGGCCGGGTCGATCTCGAGGTACCGACCGTGAAGGCGGTGCGGATCGGGCTCGGTGGTGGGCCGACGACGCTGGTGATCGGGGACGGCGACGCACCGACTGGGACGGAGCCGACGGACCGGGTCGACCTGCTGACGTACGGGTCCCCGAAGCCGCTCGGGTTCGATCCCGCGAAGGCGGACCGGTCGTTCCGGTACGACATCGGCCGGCGGATCGGGTTCTTCGACGGGAAACCCGGGCTGTGGTGGACGATCAACGGGCACCAGTTCCCGGACGTACCGATGTTCGTGGTCAACGAGGGCGACATCGTCCGGATGACGATCAAGAACACCTCAGGACAGGTGCACCCGATGCACCTGCACGGACACCATGTCGTCGTCCTGAGCCGGAACGGGACGAAGGCAACCGGGAGCCCGTGGTGGACGGACTCGTTGAACGTCGAGGACGGCGAGAGCTACGAGGTCGCCTTCGTGGCGGACAACCCGGGTATCTGGATGGACCACTGCCACAACCTGCCGCACGCCGCGCAGGGGCTGGTCACCCATCTGATGTACGCCGGCGTCAGCACGAAGTTCCACCTCGGGGGCGGCCCCGGTAATCAGCCCGAGTGAATCGGGCGGCCGACCGTGAGCGCCGTACGCAGCGACTCCGGCAACCCGTTGAACGCCGAGTCGGGCTGCGTGCCGGTGCCGTCCAGGGTCTTGGAGAAGAACGAGCGCGCCGCGGCAGCCAGGACGACGTCGAGTACGTCGTCGTCGGTCAGCCCGAGGGACTTCAGCTCGTCCACATCGGCCTGCGTGACGCTGTCGGCACCGAGGGCGACCTTGCGGGCGAACGCCATCACCGCGCGGTCGACCGGGTCGTTCGGCGGCTCGGCGACCAGCGCCTCGACCTCCTCCGCGGTGTAGAACTTGTCGGCCAGCACCTGCCCGTGGGCGAGGCAGCAATAGCTCGACTTCAGCGCGCTCGCGGCCGCCAGCGTGGCGAGCTCGTAGCGGCGCAGGTCCATGGACTCCCTGATCGCGCCGTTCAGTTGCTTCCACGCGTCGTACACGGCCGGTCGGGCAGCGAACGTGGTGACGAAGTTCGGGATGTGCCCGGCCGCGGCCCGGTTCGCCTCGAAGAACTCCGGGTTGCTGGGCGTACTGATGAAAGCCATCTGGCCCCCCTTTGCGGCTTCTCTCACGGTAGGGGCGCGATACCGATCCGGCAACGGCTGTGGGAGGGCAGCACCTCGTACTGGGTAAGGTTCACCCGATCGGTTCGAGACAGCATCGTGAGGCGGCTGAGACGAGGTGGTGGGGGTGCGGCGGTTGCTCGCCGTGGCGCTGGCGGTGGTGGCGGGGGCGACCTCGTTGACCGCGTGTGCCTCGGACCCGGCGCCCACCGACGTCGCGGTCGCCTGGGCGCCCAAGGGGCGTGCCGCGGTGGTGGTGACCTGGAAGGACGCCAACCAGCCGAACCGGATCACGATCGAGGGTGTGCTCAGCGAGAGCCCGTCGTACGTGAAGTACATCCCGGCCGGTGACCCGAACCGTTGGGAGATCCCGACATCCGCGTTCCCGCCGGACGGTAACTACAAGGTCGCGGTGGCGACCGGGACGTCGCAGGGCGGTGTGACCAGCAAGCCCGCGAAGTCGCCAGTGTTCGACACCGACGGCCCGGTGCGGCCGAGCGGGGCCACGGTCGCGGCGCAGGGCCGCGGTGTGCTCGTCAAGTGGTCGGTGCCGGTGGCACCGCAGGACTTCACGCCGAACGACCCGCTGGACGTGAAGGGCAAGAAGACCCAGCGGTACGTGCCGATGGTCGGGCGGACCGGCCAGATGCTGAAGGCGATCGGTCCGGCGACCACCGCGAACCAGCAGTTGATCAAGAGCATCAAACCGCCGTACGTCTTCCAGCTCCGCACGCAGAACGAGTGGAGCACCCGGACCGGCGGGCAGGTGCTCGGACTGACCAGCTCGATCAACGCGGCGGTGCCGGCGCTGGCGCAGTTCAGTGTCCCGATCCGGATCCGTGGCCGGGTCATCCTGCACCAGGTCGCTTGCGACCTCGACGTGCCCTGCACCAGCCAGCGCGCGACCCCGGCCGGCGTACCGGTCGTGGTGCTGACCCAGGCCACCCCGGGCGCACGCTGGACCCCGGCGGCACGCGGTACGACGACGCCCGGTGGGTACTACGACGTCGCGGTGCCGACGGGTGGCAGCCGTCCGTACAAGATCACCGTGCCGGTGTACACCAAGGGCGGGATGATCACGGGGCCGTCGACCAGCAAACCGGCGTACACGAAGAGCATCGTCCGGGTCGCCTCGGCCGGATTCGCCGGGGGCGCGACGGCGAAGGCCCGCGGGACCACCGTCACCGTGTCCACGACCGTGAAGCCGGCGATGAACACCACCGTGATGCTGCAGGCCTGGAACCGGCAGACCCGGACCTGGACGAACCTCAAGGCGGTGGCGATGCGGAACGGGGTCGCCGCGCTGGCGTTCAAGGCCGGGCAGCCCGGGGACTTCGTCTACCGGTTCGTGATCCCGGGCGCGATGATGTTCGGCCGTCCGCTGGACGGGACCACCACGGCTCAACTGGCGCTACACATCCGCTGACTCGGCGGCCGCGGTCTGGGCCGTCTGCTCGGGAGTCGTGACGGCGTCGCGGCGGCGTTTGCGGACCTTGTGGACGACGTACAGACCGACCACGACCACCGCGACCGCGATCGCGGCGCCGACCGAGACCCGGCCGAAGATCTTGTCCGCGTTGTCGCCGATCTTGTACGCGACGATGCCGATGGTGGTGGCCCAGGCGATGCCGCCGGCCGCGTTCGCGGCCAGGAACCGCGGGTAGTGCATCCGCAGCATGCCGGCCATCGGGCCCGCGAAGATCCGCAGCAGCGCGACGAAGCGGCCGAAGAAGACCGTCCAGACGCCGTACTTGTGGAAGTACTTCTCGGCGCGGACGATCCGGTCCTCGGAGAAGTGGTGGAAGCGGCGGCCGAGCCGTTCGAACAGCCGGCGGCCCGCCTTGCGGCCGATGAAGTACCCGATCGAGTCGCCGATGATCGCGCCGGCAGCGGCCGCGATGATGACGTACTCGATCTTCAGGTGGTGCTGCTGCGAGGCGAGCAGGGCGGCCGCGATCAGCGTGGTCTCACCGGGCAGCGGCACCCCCATGCTCTCCACGCCGATGACGAGTCCGACCACCAGATACGCGAGGATCGCCACCCCGGTCGGGATGGCGATCGCTTGAGCGAGCAGCAGAGGTTCCCCCATGCACCCATAGTGACATCGTCGGACAACCGATTTGGTGAGGGGGCAACTATCCCCGGGGAATCTCAGGGTTGTGGCCGTTCCCCGACGGGATCTTCGGGGTCTCGGCCGGTGTCTGGTTCTGGGTCTCGCCGGTGAATGCCTTGGTGACGTTCTGCAGCGCGGCGGTGACCTCGGACGGGATCACCCAGAACGTGTTGCCGGGGCCTTTGGCGAGTTCGGGCAGCATCTGCAGGTACTGGTACGCGAGCAGCTTCGGGTCCGGGTCGTTGCGGTGGATCGCCTCGAACACGGTGTCGATCGCCTTCGCCTGACCCTCGGCGCGCAGGATCGCGGCCTGCCGCTCGCCCTCGGCGGTCAGGATCCGGGACTGCCGCACGCCCTCGGCGGTGAGGATCGCGGCCCGCTTCTCACGGTCCGCCCGCATCTGCTTCTCCATCGACTCCTTGATCGACGGCGGCGGATCGATCGCCTTCAGCTCGACCCGGTTCACCCGGATGCCCCATTTGCCCGACGCCTCGTCCAGCACGCCGCGGAGCTGGGAATTGATGTGCTCGCGGGACGTCAGCACCTTCTCCAGGTCCAGGCTGCCGATCACGTTGCGCAGGGTGGTGACGGTGAGCTGCTCGATCGCCTGCTCGAAGTTGGCGATCTCGTACGCCGCCGCGCGGGGATCGGTGACCTGGACATAGAGCACCGTGTCGATGTCGACGACCAGGTTGTCCTCGGTGATCACCGAGCGCGGCTCGAACGAGATCACTTGCTCGCGCAGGTCGATCAGTTGCCGGGGCCGGTCGACGAACGGGATGAGGACGTTCAGCCCGGGTTCGAGGGTGCGCAGGTACCGGCCCAGACGTTCGACGTTGCTGGCCCGCGCCTGCGGCACGATCCGGACCGTCCGGACGACCAGCACGATGGCGAGCAGGGCGACGACCAGTCCGATGATCAGTTCGGCCATGGTTCCTCCTGGGGATGTACGAGGGCGGTGGCCCCTTCGATCGCGAAGACGTCGACCCGGGTGCCCGCGGGGATCTGCAGGCCGGGGTCGTAGGAGCGGGCGCTCCACTCCTCGCCGCCGATCCGGACCCGGCCGGCGTCGCGGTCACAGGCGGCCAGCACCACGGCTTCCCGCCCGATCAGGGCGGCGACCCCGGTGCGCAGCTTCGGGTGCCCGGTCAGGTGCCGGCGCGCGACCGGCCGGACCAGGGTCACCATCGCGGCAGCGGTGATCGCGAACGCGACCACCTGGAAACCGACACCGAGCCCGAGCGCGGCAGTCCCGGCCGCGGCGAGCGCGGCGATGGCGAGCAGCAGCAGATCGAAGGTCGCTGTCAGCAACTCGGCCGAGCCGAGGACAGCGGCGACGATCAACCACAGGACCCAGGACTGCATGACAACCACCCGACAGCGGAAAGTACCGCTCACTTCGAAGGTACTCCGCAATACGCCCTCCGGTAGCTAACGGTTCAGCTGCCTTCGGTCGCCTTCGGTGGCGCTCCGGTCGGGACGAAGGCCAGCAGGGTTGTGACCGGCCGGGTGCCGGCCGGGTGCGACGTCGCCGTCCGGCCCTTCCGGTACTCGTCGACCAGGTCGGTCAGCCGAGTGATCAGCTCGGTCGCCTCGTCGTGGGTCAGCCACAGCCGGGTGCGATTGAAGCTGCTGAGCGCGTCCCACGGGTCGTCCGCACCGAGTTCCTCGAACTGCTCCATCAACCGGTCGACGTTCGCCCGCATCATCGCCTGACTGGCCAGCCGGCCGGACCCCGCGGACTGCGACGAGATCGTGAGGCCGGTCCCGAGCGCGCGCCACGGGCGCTCGCGACCGTCGCCGGAGGCCTCGGCGCGCTCGATGATGCCCCAGCGCTCCAGCGCGCGGAGGTGGTAGCTGGTCGCCGACGGAGTCAGGCCGGCCAGCTCCGCGCACTCGGTCGCCGTCAGCACCCGGCCGCTGTAGAGCTCGTCGATGATCCGCTGCCGCGCCGGATGCGCCAGCGCCCGGATCGCCCGCGGGTCCGAGATCTCCACTCGTTTCTGCTTCACCACGCCGTCACCTTACTGCTTGACGGCCCGGAATCTGAAGTGTTTACTTCACAACTATGAAGCAAACACTTCAGACTTCGATCTGGTCGCACCGGGACGCCCGGCTGGTGCTGCCCGCCCGGGCGCTGTCCTACGCGGGGGACTCCATCGCGCTGATCGCGCTGATGCTGCGGGTCTCCGACGGCCACGGTCCCGCCGCGGTCACGGCTCTGCTGCTCGCGTTCGCCGTACCGACCGTCGCGATGATCCCGTTCGCCGGGCGGATCGTGGACGGGTACGACTCGCGGACGGTCCTGGTCTGGTCCGGGCTGCTCCAGGTCGCGGCCGGCGTCGGTCTCGCGTTCGTGAACGACCTGGTCCACACGCTGGTGCTGGTGTGTGTGCTTCAGATCGGTCAGGCCGTGGCCGGTCCCGCGTGGGGTGCGCTGATCCCGCGGATCGTCGGCGAGGAACTGATCGGCCGCGCCACTGGGACCAGTCAGGCCCTGATCGGCGTCGCCACGCTGGCGGGCTCCGCGGTCGGAGGCGTCCTGGTCGGCTGGTCCGGCACTCGCGGCGCGCTGCTGGTGGATGCGTCCACCTTCCTGGTCCTGGTGATCGTCGCGCGCGCGGTCCGAACCCGCCGTACGCCGGAGCGCGGGAGCGGGAAGGAACAGGGCGCCGTGATGGCCGGTCTGCGGGCGATCTTCGGTGACGACGTCCTGCGGATCCTGGTGCCGGCGCTCTGGCTGTTCGTCGTGGTCGGCGAGGCGGTCAACGTGGTCGAGGTGTTCCTCATCACCGGCGAGCTCGGCCTCGGCCCCAGCCTGTACGGCGCTGCGGGGGCGGCGACCGGGGCAGGAGCGATCGCCGGTGCCTGGTACAGCGGACGGCTGCACAGCGACCGAGCGCGGTCCGGGGGAGTCGTCGCCGGGATGGCGGCGATCGGCGGCTCGTGCGTCCTGATGGGGCTGGCCGGCAACTTCGTCACGCTGATGATCGGCGCGACCACGATCGGTCTGGGGAGCGGCATGCTGAACGCCGCGACCAGCTCACTGGTGGTCACCAGATCCGCCGAGAGTGTCCGCGGCCGGGTGATCGCGGCCCTCAACGGGACGGTCCGATCGTTCAGCGTTCTGGCCCTGCTCCTGGGCGGTCTGGCGGGCGCACTTCTCGGTCCGCGGGGCACCTTCGTGGTCTGCGGAGTGGCGTGCGCGGTGGCCGCCGCGGTCGCCGGGGTCCTCGTCGTACGAACAAAGGATTCGGAGCTCGAGGCAGTCAGTCACTAGCCTTTGCTGCATGACTGATGCACACGTGGACCCGGTGAACCCCGACAGCGGGCAGGACGACCTGCCCGAGCAGATGCGGGTCCGCCGGGAGAAGCGTGACCGCCTGCTGGCGGAAGGAGTGCCGCCGTACCCGCTCTCGGTGCCGCGGACGCACCTGCTGAAGGACCTCCGGGCCAAGTACGACGCTCAGGACCTCGAGGCCGACACCCGGACCGGCGAGCAGGTCTCGGTGGCCGGCCGGGTGATCTTCCTGCGCAACACCGGGAAGCTGTGCTTCGTCCGGCTCCGCGAGGGCGACGGGACCGAGCTCCAGGTGATGCTGTCGCTGGCGGACCTGGGTGAGGAGGAGCTGGCCCGATTCAAGCAACTCGTCGACATCGGCGACCTGCTGGCCGTGCAGGGCGAGGTGATCACCAGCCGGCGCGGTGAGCTGTCCGTGCAGGCCACCGCCTGGCAGATGGCCGCGAAGACGCTCCGCCCGCTGCCGAACGAGCACAAGCCGCTCAGCGAAGAGGCGCGCGTCCGGATGCGGTACGTCGACCTGATCGTGCGGCCCGAGGCGCGCGAGATGGTCCGCGCCAAGGCGGCCGTCCTGAAGGCGTTGCGCGCGACGTACGACGAGCACGGCTTCGTCGAAGTGGAGACGCCGGTGCTGCAGCTCACCAACGGTGGCGCCGCGGCCCGCCCGTTCTCGACGCACCTGAACGCGTTCGACCAGGAGATGAAGCTGCGGATCGCGCTCGAGCTCGACCTCAAGCGCGCGATGATCGGCGGCGTCGACCGGGTCTACGAGATCGGCCGGACGTTCCGTAACGAGGGGCTGGACTCCACCCACTCGGCGGAATTCTCGATGATCGAGGCCTATCAGGCGTACGGCGATTACGACACGATGGCCGAGCTGATCCAGGAGCTGATCCGGAACGCCGGTCGCGCGATCGGGCGGACGACCGTCACCGGGCGCGACGGTTCGACCATCGACGTGGAGCAGCCGTTCCGGCACGCGACGCTTTTCGGGCTGCTGTCCGAAGCGGTCGGCGAGAGTGTCGACGTGACCACCGACCTGCCCACGCTGCTGAAGTTGGCCGATCAGCACGAGGTCGAGCTGCAGCCCGGCCGGAATGCCGGCGAGATCGCCGTCGACTTGTTCGAGAAGCTCTGCGAGCACACCCTGATCCAGCCCACCTTTGTCCGCGACTATCCGGAGTCCGCGCGGCCGCTGGCGAAGCCGCACCGGGAAATTCCGGGACTGGTCGAGGCCTGGGACCTGTTCTTCAACGGCGTCGAGCTCGGGGTCGCGTACTCCGAGCTGAACGACCCGGTGATCCAGCGGGATCGGCTGGAAGCCCAGTCGGTGCAGGCCGCCGCGGGTGACCCGGAGGCGATGGAACTCGACGAGGACTTCCTGCGGGCGATGGAATTCGGGATGCCGCCGGCCGGTGGTATGGGGATGGGCCTGGACCGGCTGGTGATGTTGCTCACCGGGACCGGTATCCGGGAGACGATTCTCTTCCCGTTGCTCCGGCCCGAGTGATTTCCTTCGGCCGGTAGTTGCATAGCACAACGGACGGGTCCTGCAAATCCGGGGTCGAATTCATTCCGGTCGGTCCGGTTGTGGATCGGATGAATACTCAAAGTCACGAACGACGGTGCGGCGTCGATGAATGACACGAAGCCGGTTTGTGCGGTACAAATCAGGTGCTAACAATTCGGCAGGGGGATTGTGCCCGATGGCGGGCGCGGAAAGGTTGTCATCGATGGCGCAAAGGGTGCAGGTGGTTCTCGAGGACGATCTCGACGGCGGAAAGGCCGACGAGACCGTCACCTTCGGACTGGACGGAACGACGTACGAGATCGACCTGTCCAAGAAGAATGCCGCCAAACTGCGCGACGCCCTGGCTGCCTACGTCGGCTCCGGCCGCCGGGTCTCCGGCCGCCGGGGTGCAGCGGGCCGGGCGCGCGGCCGCGGCCGGTCGGCGTCGGACTCCGCCGACATCCGGGCCTGGGCCAAGGAGAACGGGTACGAGGTCAGCGAGCGCGGCCGGATCTCCGCCGAGGTGCGGGCGGCGTACAACGACGCCAAGTAATTTCCAGTTGCTGATGGTCCCGGCGCCCTAATCGGCGCCGGGACCGTCCGCATTCCGGTTGTTTCACAGAGTGGGACCGGGCGTGTCGCGCCTGATGGCTGACCGGACAGGTAGTTCGGCGAATTCGCTGGTGGCGAACATGCTGTCCCATCCCGGTCGCGCGGGAACACGCTGGAGATCTGTGCGGTTGTTCCCTTGTGATGCCGCCCGGGAGGCTGGTTGACGCGTGATCGGATGTTCGCCGAGAGCGAGGCTGTCGGCCCCGGGGACTAGCATGCATGTACGGGGGTCGGCCAACACGGCACGTCCGACTCCTCTGAGGCAAGGAGCGCTTTGGCGATGTTTGAACGATTTACGGACCGCGCCCGTCGGGTAGTCGTCCTGGCTCAGGAAGAGGCCAGGATGCTCAGCCACAACTACATCGGGACCGAGCACATTCTGCTCGGCCTGATCCACGAGGGTGAAGGGGTCGCCGCCAAGGCTCTCGAGAGCCTGGGTATCTCGCTCGAGGCCGTACGTTCCCAGGTCGAGGAGATCATCGGCCAGGGGCAGCAGGCTCCGAGCGGGCACATCCCGTTCACCCCCCGCGCCAAGAAGGTGCTGGAGCTCTCCCTGCGCGAGGCCCTGCAGTTGGGCCACAACTACATCGGCACCGAGCACATCCTGCTCGGCCTCATCCGCGAGGGTGAGGGTGTCGCCGCGCAGGTCCTGGTCAAGCTCGGTGCGGACCTGAACAAGGTCCGGCAGCAGGTCATCCAGCTGCTGAGCGGGTACCAGGGCAAGGAGACGACCACTGCCGGTGCGCCCACCGAGGGTGCGCCGAGCAGCTCTCTGGTGCTCGACCAGTTCGGCCGGAACTACACCCAGTCCGCTCGTGAGGCGAAGCTCGACCCGGTGATCGGGCGCGAGACCGAGATCGAGCGGGTCATGCAGGTGTTGTCCCGCCGTACCAAGAACAACCCCGTCCTGATCGGTGAGCCGGGCGTCGGCAAGACCGCCATCGTGGAAGGTCTGGCCCAGCAGATCGTCCGTGGTGACGTCCCGGAGACGCTGAAGGACAAGCAGATCTACTCCCTCGACCTGGGTGCCCTGGTGGCCGGTTCGCGCTACCGCGGTGACTTCGAGGAACGCCTGAAGAAGGTGCTCAAGGAGATCCGCACCCGCGGCGACATCGTGCTGTTCATCGACGAGATCCACACCCTCGTCGGGGCCGGCGCGGCCGAGGGCGCGATCGACGCGGCGAGCATCCTGAAGCCGATGCTGGCCCGCGGTGAGCTGCAGACCATCGGCGCCACCACCCTCGACGAGTACCGCAAGTACGTCGAGAAGGACGCCGCCCTGGAGCGCCGGTTCCAGCCGATCCAGGTGGCCGAGCCCTCGATCGCACACACGATCGAGATCCTCAAGGGCCTCCGCGACCGGTACGAGGCGCACCACCGGGTGACGATCACCGACGCCGCGCTGGTGAACGCCGCCCAGATGGCCGACCGGTACATCTCCGACCGGTTCCTGCCGGACAAGGCGATCGACCTGATCGACGAGGCCGGGGCCCGGTTGCGGATCCGCCGGATGACGGCGCCGCCGGACCTGCGCGAGTTCGACGAGAAGATCGCGACCGTTCGCCGGGAGAAGGAATCGGCGATCGACGCGCAGGACTTCGAGCGCGCCGCGCGGCTGCGCGACGACGAGAAGAAGCTCATCAACGCGAAGTCCGAGCGCGAGAAGCAGTGGAAGGCCGGCGACATGGACGTCGTCGCCGAGGTCGACGAGGAGCTGATCGCCGAGGTGCTCAGCACCGCGACCGGCATCCCCGTGTTCAAGCTGACCGAGGAGGAGTCCTCGCGACTGCTGGACATGGAGAAGGAGCTGCACAAGCGCTACATCGGCCAGGAAGACGCGGTCAAGGCGCTGTCCCGCTCGATCCGGCGTACTCGCGCCGGCCTGAAGGACCCGCGCCGCCCGAGCGGCTCGTTCATCTTCGCCGGGCCGTCCGGTGTCGGTAAGACCGAGCTGTCCAAGGCGCTGACCGAGTTCCTGTTCGGTGACGAGAACGCACTGATCAGCCTCGACATGTCGGAGTACTCGGAGAAGCACACGGCCTCCCGGCTGTTCGGTTCGCCTCCTGGGTACGTCGGCTACGAAGAGGGTGGCCAGCTGACCGAGAAGGTCCGCCGCAAGCCGTTCAGCGTGGTGCTGTTCGACGAGGTGGAGAAGGCCCACCCGGACATCTTCAACTCGCTGCTGCAGATCCTGGACGAAGGTCGCCTGACCGACGCCCAGGGCCGCGTGGTCGACTTCAAGAACACCGTCATCATCATGACCACGAACCTCGGTACCAAGGACATCGCGAAAGCGGTCAGCCTCGGGTTCGCGCAGGCGAACGACGTCGGCGGCTCGTACGAGAAGATGAAGGGCAAGGTCACGGAGGAGCTCAAGCAGCACTTCCGTCCCGAGTTCCTGAACCGCGTCGACGAGATCGTGGTCTTCCACCAGCACACGATGGACGACATCGTCCGGATCGTGGACCTGATGGTCGCCCAGATCGAGCAGCGCCTGAAGGACAAGGACATGGGCATCGAGCTCACCCCGGCGGCCAAGAAGCTCGTCGCCGAGCGTGGCTTCGACCCGGTCCTGGGTGCTCGCCCGCTGCGCCGCGCCCTGCAGCGCGACGTCGAGGACGTGCTCGCCGAGAAGATCCTGTTCGGGGAACTCCGCCCCGGCCAGATCGTCCTGGTGGACGCGGCCCCGGAAGGCACCGTCAACGAAGACGGCCTGGCCGAGTACTTCACCTTCACCGGCAACCAGAAGTCGACCGAGTCCGACCTGGAACTCACCGACCTCGCCGCCGGCGGCACCCCCGGCACCGGCCTCCAGGACTCCTGACCCTGCAGGCAGGCCCCCGGGCCAACACCAAGCAATCCCAGTGGTGGGGGGGGCGGCCCACCCGTTGGGGGGGCCGCGCCCCGTTGAGCCGGCGCCCGGCCGCCGGCGCCGGGTGGGCCCCCAACCCCCCCCCCCCCCGCCCCCCCACACCCCCGCGGGCCCGCCGCCCGCCCG
>NZ_JBSHBJ010000001.1:262318-265986 GCF_053611945.1 Kribbella sp. NPDC054772
CCGCGTCTTTTGTTTATAAGAGACTGGTGTGGCGGCGACCACGCCGTTTCCCCCGCGGCCGATCCGGCATCGCCGGGTTCCTCCCCAAACCCCACCCATCCGCCCACCGTGACTCGTCGGCCGCGGCGCGACAGCCGCGACTCGCGCATGAGCGGTTATCCCCTCGCGTTGGGGGTTCTTCGTTCGTAGACCAGCAGAGAACCCCCAACCCCAGGGGATAACCGCTCGAGTTGCGGCGGCCTGGGGCGGGAAGGGGTAATGGTCCAGGCCGGATGGGGGTTTGGACGGGTAGTCAGTACTGCGGTTGGGGCTGGCGTATCGGGGGACACGCGGGAATTGCGCGGAGGCTACTGATTGGTCGTATCGTCCTGCGGAGCGTGACCAAGTCGGTACGGAGTCCGCTCGCGTCGGCCTTCGGATCGGTGGGAAGATCGCCCGATTGCTGATGAAGCAGTTACCTACCGCCTGTCTACCGCGTTGTAACCCTGTGAGCACGCTGTTCGGACCCGGACTGTCGGAAAGGGGGCCGGTAATGGAATCATCTCGTCGCATGGACGCGCCGCGTCTGCCCCTGACCCAGGAACCGGTCGCCGACACCGGTTCCTTTGGCGTGCGGCAGGCGGGCGGGGTGCTCGAGCGGGCCCAGCGGATCGCCGACACACTGCGCGAGCAGGCCGAGCACGAGAACGATGTGGCCCGTGACGAGGCCGGGCGGATCCGGGCTGCGAACGAGCGGCTGAAGGCCGAGGCGGACAGCGCGGCGAAGAAGCTTCGAGCGGACGCGATGGCGGCCGCCCAGCGGGTGCTGAACGACGCGGAGCGGGCCGCTGAGCAGCTCCGGAACGAGTCCGAGTCCGAGGCGGAGCGGGTCCGCTGCGAGGCCGAGGAGGCCGCCGACAGGCTGCGCGCCGAGTCCACCGCCGAAGCCGATCGGGTACGCCGTGATGCTGCCGCCGCGGCCGACGCGCTGACGGCAGAGTCGACTGCCGAAGCGGAGCGGGTTCGCGGCGAGGCGGCTGCGATCGCCGAGCGCCTGAAGCTCGAGTCGGAGTCTGCCGCCGAGCAGCTCCGGGCGGCGGTCGCCGAGGAGGTGGCCAAGCGCCGCTCGGATTCGGAGACGGCCGCGGCGCAGCTGCAGGCCGAGACCGAGGCAGCGGTCGAGAAGCTGCGGACCGAAAGCGAAGCAGCGGCCGAGAAGCTGCGGGCCGAGTCGCAGGCGGCGGCGGACGGCCGGCTCGCGGCTGCGGAGGTCGAAGCGGGCCGGGTGAAGGACGAGGCCGACGAGCTCCTCGACGAGGCGCAGATGGCGCGCGAGTCGGCGCAGTCGACCGTCGAGCGGGCCGGCAAGGAAGCGCAGCAGCTGGTCGCCGACGCCGGCGAGCAGGCCGCGCTGGTGTCACAGGCCGCATCTCGCAACGAGGCCGACCTGATCGCCCGCGCCGAGTCCGAGGCGAGTGAGCTGCGGGCCGCCGTCGAGCGCGAGGTCGAGACCGCGCGGGAGAAGTCCCGGGTGGAGATCGCCGAGGCACACGCCGAGATCGAGCGGCTGCGCGGCGAGAACCGTACCGAGGTGGAGCGCCGTACGGCGGAGCTCGAGGAGACCGAGCGGGCCAAGCTGGCCGCGATCTCGCTGGAGATCGACAAGCTGCGGAACGAGGCGATCGCCGAGATCGCCGAGCGCAAGGCCGAGGCGGAAGCCGGTAACGAGCGGCTGATGGCCGACGCGCGGGCGCAGGCCAAGCTGGTCGTGGACTCCATCGAGGCGGACCGCCGGGCAGCCTCCGGCGAGGCGCAGCGGATCGTCGAGGAGGCGAACCAGGCGGCCGAGGCGGCGCTGGCCGAGGCCGAGAAGCAGACGCTGTGGAGCCGGAAGACCGTCGACGACCTGATCAGCGCCGCCGAGTCCGAGGCGCAGGCGATCCGCGACCAGGCCGCCGCCGATGCGGCCGAGCTCCTCCGCAAGAAGCGTGCGCACCTGCGCCGCGTGGTCGGCCGCTCGACCAGCCGGCTGAAGCAGACCCAGGAAACGATCGCGAAGGAGAACGCCGAGCTCACCCAGCTCGCCGAAACAACGCTGTACTCGGCCGGCGAGCAGGCGGAGTCGACGCTCGCGTCGGCCAAGCAGGAGGCCGAGAAGGTCACCGCCCAGGCGCAGACCCGGGCCGACCGGCTGAAGAACTCGGCCGCCCAGGACGCGCGGGAGATCATCGAGCGGGCGAACCGCCGCGAGGCCGAGGCCGAGGCCAGCACCCAGGTACTGCGGGAGCGCGCCGCCAACGACCTGTCCGAGGCGCAGCGCCAGTCGCACGAACTGATCCGCAAGTCCCGCGCGGAAGCGCAGCAGATCGAGGCGCAGGCGCGTGAGCACTCCGATACTCTGCGCGCCCAGGCCCGAAAACTTCTCGCCGACGCCGAGGCGAGGGTCGCGGCGCTGAACCAGCGCCGTGATGAGATCACCAAGGAGCTCACCCAGCTTTCGGGTGTGATCGAGGCACTCGCTGTACCGGGGTTCCGCCCAGGTGGTGGAATGTCCTCCAGTGAGGGTTCCACGGGGGAATCAGGATGAGGACGTGACAGTCAGATCCTTGTCAGTGACAATGTGTGATCCACCCACCCATCGAAGTGAGCATCGGAAAACATGAGCAGTGAAAGCCCAACCCCGTTCCGTACCGTTCTGCGTGGCTACGAGCCTGCCCAGGTGGATCAGCACATCCGTGAGCTGACCACCTCCCTGACCGCTCTGCAGCAGCAGTCGGAGCAGCTGCAGCGGCACGTCCAGGAGCTGCAGTCCCGCACGGACGCGGCGGAGGCGGCCGTCATCTCCGCCCAGGAGGACTCCAAGGACCGTGCCCCGACGTTCACCGAGTTCGGTGAGCGGGTCGCGAAGATCCTGTCGCTGGCCGACGACGAGGCCCGTGACCTGGTGACCCGCGCGCGCACCGATGCCGAGGCGATCGTCGCCGACGGTGAGTCGCACGCCAAGAAGGTCCGCAAGGAGGCCGAGCAGTACTCGCTGGACTGGAAGAGCGAGGTCGACGCCGAGGCCGCCCGGATCCTCGAGGAGGCCCGGACCCAGGCCGACGACATGCGTGACGAGGCCGAGCGCGACGCCACCGCGCGCCGCAGCGAGGCCCAGGCGCTGTACGAGCAGGAGCGGGCCAAGTCCGCTCAGGCCGCGGCCGCCTTCGAGACCACCCTGGCCGAGCGCCGGGGCAAGGTCGAGCAGGAGTTCGCCGCCCGGACCGCGCTGGCCGAGCAGCAGCTGGCCGCCGTCACCGACCGCGCCGCCCAGGTGCAGCGCGAGGCCGACCGGTCGCGTTCCGAGGCCGAGCGGTTGTCGCAGCAGCAGCTGGCCGACGCCAACCGGCAGGCCCAGGAGATCGTCGCCGCCGCGAAGGACAAGTCCGAGCGGATCCGTGCCGAGTCCGAGCGTGAGCTCGCGGCCGCGACCCAGCGCCGGGACAGCATCAACGCGCAGCTGACCAACGTTCGCCAGATGCTGGCGACGCTGTCCGGCAGCCCGGCGATGCCGCTCGACCTGCTGGCCGAGGACGACGCGGACGCCACCTCCGGTAGCAAGAAGAACTGAAGAAACACCACCTGAGAGGGGGGGGGGGGGGGGGGGCGGCGCGCGGCGAGGGGGGGTGTGACTCTGGCTGGAGGAGAGA